>CAIRBY010000806.1 GCA_903876865.1 uncultured Acidobacteriia bacterium | reverse complement strand
CCCGAGCAGGTCTTCAAGACCCTGGTCGCGCGCGGAGACCGCACCGGCGTGCTGATGGCCTGCATCCCGGGGAATGCCGAACTCGATCTCAAGGCGATCGCGGCGGCCAGCGGGAACAAGAAAGTGGATCTGGTGGCGGTCAAGGAAGTGCTTGGGCTCACCGGCTACATTCGCGGTGGAGTTTCGCCGGTGGGCACGCGCAAACCGTACCCGTTTTATCTCGATGAAACCGCCATCTTGTGGGACGTGATTTCGGTGAGCGCCGGGGTGCGCGGCTGCCAGATGCTTGTAGACCCTGCGGACTTGACGCGGATCACCGGCGCGCAGCACTGCGCGATTGCCAAATAGCGGCTCGCGAGGCTAGCCAAAATTTCCGCAACAGCTCACTTCTCTTCGCGGTAACACGAACAATTCACTGGGGCAATTCCAGCGACAAATTGTTAAATCCAGCCCATCAAAATTTCTTTTGCTGGCCCTGTAACCGAATCGCAGTATACTGGTCCAAAACGTCACACTCCCGTGACAGGTCTTCACCTGCCTGACCGGGAAACGCACTTTGGGTTAGTCCAACAACGGAGAGAAATTTTAAATGAAAAAACTGATCGGGATATGTGCCCTCAGCCTGTTTTCGGTCGCGTCTATGTTCGCGCAGACCACGAGCTTGTCCGGCAGTGTCTCGGATCCGACCGGCGCCGTAATTCCGAAAGCCGTCGTTTCCGTGACCAACACGCAGACTGGTGCGAAGCGCTCGGACGTATCCGATTCGCAGGGCCGCTACACCATTCCGCAGCTGCCGCCGGGCCTGTATACCCTGACGGCGCAGGTCGTCGGCTTTAACGACGTGTCCATTTCGCGCATCGAACTGCTGGTCAATACACCTGCCACGGTGAATGTCACGTTCGACAAAGTCGGCTCCACCACCACCTCGGTTCAGGTAGAGGGTTCCGCCGCGCAGCTCAACACAATCGATGCCTCGCTCGGCAACGTCATCACCTCCCAGGCGATTGTGGAACTGCCATCCTTCGCGCGCAACGTCGCCAACCTGCTCAGCTTCCAGCCCGGTGTCGCCTACTTCGGCGGCAGCGATGACCGCAACGGCTCCGTCAACGGCGGACGTAGCGATCAATCCAACATCACGCTCGATGGCGCGGACGTCAACTCACAGGCCGATCGCGCGGCCTTCTCCAGTGTTCTGCGCGTGACCCCGGATTCGGTGGAAGAGTTCCGCACCACCACCAGCAACGGCGGCGCCGATACCGGTCGCGGTTCGGGTGCCGATATCACGCTGGTCACCCGCTCTGGCACCAACGATATCCACGGCTCGATGTACGAATATCGCCGCGGCACGGAAACGGCGGCGAACAGCTTCTTCAATAACCGCAACGGCGTGGGCCGCGCTCCGCTGTTGATCAACCTCTTCGGCGCCTCGGTCGGCGGACCGGTCAAGAAGAACAAGGCGTTCTTCTTCGTGAATTATGAAGGCCGCCGCGACGCCAGCTCCACCAGCCTCAACCGCAACGTCCCGACCGAGAATCTCAAACAGGGAATCGTCACCTTCCACGACACCACCGGCGCCCTCCAGACTATCGGACCGGCGCAGATCAAGTCGATTGTGGATCCCCTCGGAATCGGCGTAAGCACCGCCGCCCTGGCAGTCCTCAAGCTGTATCCGGTGGGCAACAACAGCTCGCTCGGCGATGGCATCAACTTCACCGGCTACACGTTCAATGCGCCCATCCACAGCAAGCAGGACACCTACACCGCCAAGCTGGATTACAAGCTCGACAGCAACGGCAAGGAATCGCTCTTCTGGCGCGGTAATCTGCAGAACGACCATTCCTCCGGCACGCCGCAGTTCCCGGGTGCGCCGCCCAACAGCACCCAGCTCTCCAACAACAAGGGCATGGCCGCCGGCCTGACCTCCGTACTCAAATCGAACCTGGTGAATACCTTCCGCTACGGCTACACGCGGCAGGGTGGTGAGACCAGCGGGATCCTCTCCGCGAATTACGTCACGTTCCGCAACATCGATCCCATCAGCGGCACCAACACCGGCATCGCCCGCATCGTCCCGGTCCATTCCTTTACCGACGATCTGTCGTGGAGCCACGGGGCGCACGATTTCAAGTTCGGCGGCACGGTCCGCCTGATCTCGAACCAGTCTACGGATTACTCCAAGGCGTTCAGCTCGGCGACCACCAACGCTTCGGTCATCAAAGGTAGCGGGAACGATCTGGTGCCCACCTCGATCGGCCTCTCCAAGGGCGATACCACGAGCTATGAGTACGCCATGGCCGCCGTAATGGGCGTCGTAACCAGCGCCACCGCCAACTACAACAACACGACCGATGGCACCATCATTCCGCAGGGATCTCCGGTGGTGCGCAACTTCGTCAGCCGTGAAGCCGAGTTCTACGGCCAGGATTCCTGGCGCCTGAAGAAGAACTTCACCGTGACCCTCGGTCTGCGCCTCTCGATCATGCCTCCGGTGCACGAGGCCAACAACCAGCAGCTTTCCAGCAACATTCCGATCGGGGATTGGATGAATGCGCGCGGCGCTCTTGCCGAGCAGGGTCTCTCCGATCAGGGTGCGGGCTTCCTTTCCTACGCGCCCAATGGCCGCCCCTACTACCCGCAGCACAACAACTGGCAGCCGCGCGTAGCTCTCGCCTACAGCCCGACCGGATCCAGCGGTCTTTCCAAGTTCCTCTTCGGACAGGGCAAGACCTCTATCCGCGCCGGCGCCGGCATGTACTACGATCTGATCGGCCAGCCCCTGGCCGGTTTCATCGCGGCCAACTCCTACGGCCTCTCCACCTCGCTGGCTACGCCTCCGAACGTCTACACCTCGTCGCAGTTGCCGCGCTATACGGGCTTCAGCTCGATTCCCACCGCGCCCAACGCTCCTTTATTCTTCCAGCCGGCGCCCAAGGCCTCGTTCCCGGTTTCGTACCCGAACGCCTTCGCCATCGCCAGCTCGCTGGATGACAATCTGAAGGCTCCCTACACCATGAACCTGAACTTCACCGTTGCGCGTGAATTCAGCCATGGATGGTTCGTGCAGGGCGGATATGTCGGCCGCCTCTCGCGCCACAACCTGGTGCAGCGCGATCTCGCGATGCCGACCAATCTCAAGGATCCGAAATCCGGACAGAGCTACTACCAGGCGATGACCCAGCTGGCCACTCTCATGGACCTGCAGGGCGTCTCCATCGCCAACCTGCCGAAGATTCCCTTCTTCGAGAACTTCTGGGCCAAGGCGGGCGGCAACAACCTGACGCCTACCCAGGTGGTTGCGCAGGATTACCTCTATAACGCCAACCAGGGCGATTTCACCAGCGTCCTGAGCGATATCGACAACGGCCAGAGCTGCAACTCCAACGGCATCTCTTCCTTCGGCAGCAACGGTCGCGTCAGCACCGTCGGCTGCAGTGTGCTCGGACCCTACTCGATGTGGAGCTCGCAGTATTCGGCGCTCAACGCCTGGTCCTCGCTCGGCTCCGGCGCCTACCACTCCATGCAGTGGACGGTCTCCAAGCGCCTCAGCACCGGCCTGAACATGACGTTCAACTACACCCTGTCGAAATCCATCGACATCGGCTCGCGTTCCGAGAGCGTCGCCTCCTACTCGAGCGACTTCATGATCAACTCCTGGAACGCGCAGCAGCTCCGCGGCGTGTCCCGCTACGATGCCCTGCATCAGGCCAACGCCTACTTCATCTACCAGATGCCTTTCGGCCGCGGCAAGCAGTTCGGTTCATCCATGAACCGCATCCTCGATGCCGTCGTGGGCGGCTGGCAGGTCTCCTCCACCTGGCGCCAGACTTCCGGTCTGCCGTTCTCGGTGTCGAACGGTTCGCGCTGGGCCACCAACTGGGAACTCAGCGGCTACGCCACTCCCAACGGCAATCCGATTCCGCAGATCACCAGCCAGCACATCGCTGCCGCGGTTTCCGGAGCGCCTGCTCCCAACCTCTGGGCCGATCCCAAAACCGCTCTGGCGGCCTTCCAGGAGACCATGGCGGGCCAGACCGGCAGCCGCAACACGTTGCGCGGCGATGGCTTCTTCAACATCGATACGGGGCTTTCCAAGAACTTCACCATGCCCTGGAACGAAAAGCACAAGCTGCAGTTCCGGTGGGAAGCGTTCAACGTCACCAACACGGTGCGCTTCGATCCGAACTCGGCCAACCTCAGCCTGACCTCCACCGCGAAGTTCGGCCAGTTGAGCGGCACGCTCGGCAGCTCTCGCCAGATGGAGTTCGCGCTCCGCTACACCTTCTAAGCCCCGCCTCACGGCGCGGCTGGAATCAAACCGTTGTACCCACTGGGCGAGCCTTCGGGCTCGCCCTTTTTTTATGCCGGGCCGGTTCGATCGCTCCACCTGCCGGACCGCCGGATACGGACCCGCCGGTCCGGTCGTGTTGCAAAGCAGCGGCCGCGAGTCTTCCTCCTATCCCGATGCGGCGCAACCGCATAGAATGGAGGCGGCATGCGTGTGCTCTTCCTACTGGTGCTGGCGATGGGGTGCGGACTCTCCGCCCAGAGCCTCGCTCCCGAAATGCTGCTCGTCTCTAAGATCGAAGCCCACCTCAGTGACGAACTCGCGCGTCTCCCCAACTACACCTGCCTGCAGACCATCTCGCGCTTTCGTAAGCCCGATGCCAAACACGCGCAACTGGAGGCGCTCGATCAGGTGCGCCTCGAAGTGGTCTACAACGAGCGCAGGGAGTGGTACGGCTCTCCGGGCGACCGCAGTTTCACGCTCGAAAATCCCGTGGGCTTCATTGGCGGAGGCATGATCGGCACGGGCGCTTTCGCGCTCGAGGTCCATAACATCTTTCTCAGCCACGCCTCCCAGATCACCTATCAGGGCGAGGAACAGGTGGCCGGACGCAGCGTGCTGCGCTATGGCTTCCACCTCTCCGCGCTGCTCCACGCGATGGAAGTTTCCGTGCTCGGCGGCAAGGGCACGGTGGGCGAGGAGGGCGCCTTCTGGGTGGACCGCCAGACCCTCGACCTGCTCCGCGTGGAGGCGCACGTCGTGGAAATTCCCCCCTATCTGCCGCTCGATTCCCTGCGCACCCGCATGGTCTACGGGCGCACGCGCATTGGCGAGCACGCCGTGCTGCTGCCCCAGCAGGCCGAGATGTATCTCGCCGAACCGCTCGGGCTGGAGAGCTTCAACCGCTCGGAATTCACCCACTGCCGCGCGTTTCACGTCAGCAGTTCCGTCAGCTTCGAAGCCCCCGAGGGGAAGACGCCGGCGGTGCGCGCGCCCGTACTCACCGCCGCCGCCGAGGGCAGCGACTTCCTGCCGGCCCTGTTGAAGGTCACGGTTGAACTCACCTCTCCGATCACGCCGCAGGACACCGTGGGCGCCCTGATTACCGGGAAGATCGTGGGCGAGGTGGTGCGCAAGGGCAGGCGCATCGCCGCCGATGGCGCGCTCGTGCGCGGACGCCTCCGCCGCCTGGAACGGTATGGCTCCGGCGACACGTTCATCGTGGGCTTGGAGTTTCTGGAGGTGGATGCGGTGGAGCAGCCGCTGCGCTTCTACGCCGACCTGCTCAGCATGGATGCGCGGCCGGGCATCCGGAGCCTGCTCAAGGAATCCGTGCCGGTTCCCGTCAGCCTGCCGCGCAAGAGCGTCACGGTGACAGTGAACGAATTGCCGGGCGTAGCCACGTTCTTCGTGACGGGCCCGGAACTCCACGTGCCCGCCGGACTCCGCACCGTCTGGCGCACCCGCGGCATCCTGCGCTAAGCTCCCGCTCGCACGAAGCCCGAAGGTGGGGCACGCGGTTCCGCCTGCCCACTCTTCGGGCGTGCCGGATTGACAGGCGCAAGCGCTGGCACGAGGAACCGCCTGCCCTACCGCCCGCCGCCATCGCGCGGAACAAATCGGCCCTCGAACTCGTCTTCACACTTGCGATAATACGGACACACGCTCGGATAAACTATGGCTTCTCGCAGTCTCTTCCGCCGACCGGCGGTCATGTTGGCGCTTGCTCTCTGTTCCGTAGGCGGCGTGGTCACTCTGATGAGCCGCCTGGCCACGGGTCCGGCGGTGGAGCAGAAGCGCAAGCAGCTTTCCGCGGGCGATACCTCAGAGGCCTACCCCGCGATCTCGCCCGATGGCAAGCGCATCGCCTACAGCCAGCGCGAAAGCTCCAAAGTCAGCGCCTTTCACGTCTTCGTGCGCGAATTGCCCGCCGGCAAGCCGCTCCAGATCACACAGGGCGAGGCCAGCGACGTGGCTCCAGTGTGGTCGCCCGATGGCGGGTCGCTCGCCTTCGTGCGCATCGCCGAGGGGCAGTCGCAGGCCATCGTCATCCCGGCCGATGGCGGCGCCGAGCGCAAAATCGCCGCTCTCGGATCCGTCGCCGATCTGGCGCAGCCCTTGCCAGGCGTCTCCTGGGACGCCGCCGGCAAGTCCCTCGTGGTTGCGGCCGCCACGGAAAAACAGTCGCAGGCCATCGCAGTGGTCACCCTCGGAGCGGAGAAGTTGGTCCGCATCACCAATCCCCCGGAGAACGAGAGCGATTCCACGCCCACCGTCGCGCCCGCCGGAGACATCCTCGCGTTTGTCCGGCACACCCAAAACGGCGGCGCCGATATCTGGGTGTGCGATCTGTCGGGCGGCGGCTTGCGGCGCGTGACCTTCGACGATAAAGCCATCCGCGGCATCGCCTGGACGCGCGATGCGCAGGAACTGATCTACTCCGGTTCCCGCGTCGGCGGCTGGCGCCTGTGGCGTGTGCCCGCCTTCGGCGGTAGCCCCAAGGATGTCGCCATCGCAGGCAAGCAGGCCTACTATCCGACCCTTGGCCGCAACCGCCTCGCGTATACGGATAGCCCCACCGTCTCCGCCATCTGGCGCGCCACCCTGACGCCGGGCGCAGCCGGAGAAGGTACGGCCAGCGACGAGCGCGCCGTGCTGCGCTCCACCGGCCGTGAGAGTTCGGCGGCCTGGTCGCCGGACGGAAGCAGGATCGCCAATATCAGCGATGAATCCGGCGCCGATGAGATCGTGGTCAGCGATGCCGAGGGCCGGAATCGCGTGCAGGTGACGCAGTTGAAGGGCGCGCGCATCGGCCGCGTGCAGTGGGCGCCGAACGGGCAGGCCCTGATCTACGATGCGTCGAGCGACCACGGCAACGAGGTCTTCACTGTGCCGCCGGCGCCGGGCAAGGCGCCCGCGCGCGTGCTGCTCAACGCCACCAACGCCTCCTATTCGCACGATGGCAAATGGATCTACTTTCAATCCCGCGGCCAGATCTGGAAAGCGTCCCCGGATGGCGCCAATCCGCAGGCTCTGGTGCAGATGAACAATGTCGGCCAGCCCGTGGAATCGGCCGATGGCAAGTATGTCTACTTCCGCGCCCGCCGCAGTTTCTGGCGCGTGCCCGCATCCGGTGGCGAAGCCGAGGAGGCGATCGTGCCCGAGCACGATGTCTTCTGGGGAGCTTCGATTCAGCCCACCAAAAAGGGCGTCTACTATGCCGAATTCGAGCGCAGTTCGCGCGGCATGGCCGTCTCCTTCTACGATTTCACGGCCAAGCGCAGTTCCCTCGTCCTGCGCATGAAGAACAGCGATTTCGGCGGCGGCTCGAACTTCTCCGTCTCACCCGATGGCAAATACATCCTCTACCCGAGGGTGGACCAATCGCAGACCAACCTGATGCTGGTGGAAAACTTCAAGTAGGCCCCGCGCGTGCGATTCCGCCGACTGTCCCTTCGCTCGTTGAACGCATTTGACGCTTCGACGCAATCCCAAGTAGGGCAGGCGTTTCCGCCTGCCAACCAATTCTTGCCAACATCCCGGGCAGTTGGCAGGCGACAGCGCCTGCCCTACCCGCGCTTAGCTCCTCACTCCGCGTGCAGCCAGAAGCTCTCTTTCCACGCCCCGCCCGGCGCCACGCTCTGCAGTTCCGTGTACACGCCATCGTGCGCCAGATTGAAACCGTTCGTGATCGCGCTCATCGGCTCGAAGCAGATGAAATCCTGTCCCTTCGGCGCATACACCACGGCGACGCTGTACTTCGGCCCGTAGCTGACGGTGATGCGCTCCGTGCCGCCCTCTACCGAGAAGCGCGCCAGCCCATCGGCGCCGCGAATCAGTCCGCCGAAGACATCGTCCAACTGTCCCGCTGCGAGCGCGTGCGGATTGGCGAACTCCAGCGGCTTGCGCTCGCCCGTGGGGATCAGCTTGGCATCCAGCGTGAAGTGATCGCGCGCCGCCAGTTGCACGTGCCACGCATCGCGATGCACCTGATGCAGTTGGAAGTAGGGATGGTAGCCCACCGCCACCGGCATCGGGTCCGTGCCGTGATTCTGAATGCCCGTCACGATCTCCACGCTGCCCGCGCGCACGCGGTACGTCATCTCCAGCGTATGCGGGAAGGGGAACTGCGCCATCAGGTCCGGGTATTTCCAGAACTCCAGCCGGCTCGTTGCCCACGCCCCCGTGTCGTCCGCCTTGGCCTCGATCAGCTTCCACGCGCTGGAGTAGTTGAGCAGCCCGTGGATCGGGTACTGATTGCCATCGCGGCGCAGATTGCCCAGTTCGGGATTCAGCCGGTAGTGCTTCCCGTTCGCCCAGTACGAATCCCCTGCGATGCGGTTGGCCCACGGGCCCAGGAACGGCACGCCGCAGAGTTTGGGCGCGCGCTGCAACTCCGCCGCGGAAGCGAACGGGAAGTAGAGGAAGTTGCGCTCCCCCACCAGCCACTCGTAGGCCATGTTGCCGATCGCCGGAGCCAGCGAGAGTTGCATCCGGTGCGAGGAATCGACCAGTTGCACGATGTCGATGCCATCGACGGTTACTTGGCGCGTCAGGTAATTGGAGCTCACTTTATGTATGTTGGCACAATTCGCGCAGGGCATCGGCGGCGATCCAGCGCGCGGCGGGCGAGTCGACCGCGCGGATCTCGCGCGCCGTGGCGATGGCCTTCGCCCGCAGTTGCGGATTGCGTTTGCCAATCGCCCGCAGCGCCCAATTCACGGCCTTGCGCACCATGTTGCGCTCGTCCGTCGCCGCCGCCGCAATCAATGGCAGCAGGGCTTCGAAGCGTGCATCGGGCGCGTCCTTGGCCTTCACGGCGAGCCCCGCCATCAGCGAAAACGCGGCGCGGCGCACGAACTCCGGCTTCGCCGCGGACCACTTCACCGCCATCTCCCACGCCACCGGCGTGTAGCGGAACAGGTTCTGGCAGCACTGGTCGCAGACGTCCCACGAATCGAACTCGCGCGCCCACGCGTTCATCTGCCGGCGCGTCACCAGCGCCGGGTCGTCGATCAGCGAGGCCAGGATGCGCGCCTCGTGCACCCCGCTCGCCCACACCTCCGCAGCCAGCGCATGGTCGCGCCCGCACTCCTTCGCCAGCGCCCGCAGCACTGGAATCGGGACGCCGAGCGTGCCCGCGCTGCTGATGCCGTACCGCGCCATCCCCGCCACGTTCGCCGGATTGGCGTGGGCGCGCAGCCGCGTCAGAACCTCAGGCGCCGTCATTGGTTGGTGCATCTGGATATTCCACGCTCACCAGGAACAGTCCCTTGGCCAGGGCGGTGGCGCCAGAGCGCGCCGGCAGCGTGCTCACATCCTCCACATTGCCGCGACCCGCTTCGATCAGCGTGCCCACGATGTTGCGCACCATGTGCTTCAGGAACCCGCTGCCGCGCACGCGGTAGACCAGCCGCGCGCCGTGGCACTCCAGTGCCGAAGAGAAGATGCGCCGGACCTTGGAGCGCCCCGCGCCATCACGCTCATCGGCCGCGGCGAAGGCGGTGAAATCGTGCTCTCCCTCGAAGGCGCGCGCCAGCCTCACCATGCGCGCCTCGTCCAGCGGGTAGGGGTAGTGCAGCACGTACGGCCACTCGCATGGCATACAGATCTCGTCGCGGAAGATGCGGTATTCGTAGGTCTTCGCGACCGCCTGAAAGCGAGGATGAAAATCCGCATGTGCCTCCGCCACCGAGAGCACGCGGATGGCGGGCGGCAGCAGGCGGTTCATGGCGCGGCGCAGATTGTCGGGAGGAATCGGGTTGGTCAGCGTGAATGCCGCCACCTGGCTCAGCGCGTGAACCCCGGCATCCGTGCGTCCGCTGCCCGCCACATGCACCGGCGCGCCTTCGATGCCGCTGGCGATCTCTTCCAGAATCCCCTGAATGGTGGCGACGCCAGGCTGTACCTGCCAGCCGTGAAACGGGCCGCCATCGTAGGCGACGTGGATGCGGATGCGGCGCATTACGCCGGACGCGAGCCGGGCTTCACGACGGGCAATCCCTGCCGGCAGAGCGGGCAGCTTTCGGGGGCAAAGGCCTCCACTTCGAGCGTGGCCAGCGCCACGCGCGGTACGCCCACTTCGGCCTTGCCGCCGCTGCGGTCCATGATGGACCCGGCCGCCAATACCCGCGCCCCCAATGCCGTCACGGCCTGAATGGTCTCTACGGTGCTGCCGCCGGTAGTGATCACGTCTTCCACCACCACCGCCGTCTCACCGGGCTGAATCGTGAAGCCGCGGCGCAACTGCATGGCGCGGGTCGCCGGATCGCGTTCCGTGAACAGAAACGGCACGCCCAGCGCGCGCGCCACCTCGTGGCCGATGATCACGCCGCCTAGCGCGGGGGAGACCACCAGCGAGATCGGCTCCTGCACGGTTTGGCGCAGCGCCTCCGCCAGAGCGCGGCCCATTTTCTCCGCGGCATCGGCGTGGCGCAATACCAGTGCGCACTGTAGGTAGTTGGGACTGTGCAGCCCGCTGGTCAGCCGGAAATGGCCTTCCAGATAAGCGCCAGTAGCTCGGAAGAGCTGGATTACGGATTCGGCTTGCGGCGTCACAAAGGCCTACTATACCATTGAAGTTCAACGCTACAGATCCCGCTCCAGTCGGGTTCGTGCGGGAGGCCATGTCCATGATCGGTTACAGACCTTATCTTGCGGTGTTCTGCGCTGCCCTGATGGCGACGCCCGGCGGCGCCTTTGCCGGCGATACCGTCAGCGATCCAGCCGCCAGCGATGCGCCGCAGGCTCCCTCCGGTCAGGCTGCGCCGCCGCCGCAAGCGGCCGCCTCCAAGGGTTCGGTGTTGGACCGCCTCCGCGCGCCCTACCGCCCCGTGCCGGCGCAGGTCAACGATCTCACCAACTCCCCGCGCCTGGAATCCCTGCTGCGCGCCGGCAACCTCTACCTCTCCCTGCAGGACACCATCGCGCTCGCGCTGGAGAACAATCTGGATATCGCCATTCAGCGCTACACCCCGCTCCTGGCCGCCTCCGCCCTGCGCAAGGCCGAAGCCGGAGCCTTCGCCACCGGCGTCTCCACCAACGTCACCGCCGGCCCTTCCAGCGCCTCGGTCTCTAGCGCCGGCACCACGCCCGGTACCACCCAGAGCGTTTCCGCGGCCTCCAGCAACGCCAGTTCCTCCGCCGTCGGCGGCGGCGCCCTCACCTCTTCCGGTACCGCGATCCCGTCTCTGGACCCGATCTTCACCACCGGCTTCAGCGCGGGCCACCTGACCACGCCGCAGAGCAGCGCCTTCCTCACCGGCACCAACGAACTGGTGCAGCGCCAGACCATCGATAACTTCGCCCTCTCCAAAGGCTTCCTCACCGGCACCTCGGTGACCATGGGCCTCAACAACACCAACATCAGCAGCAACAATCCGCGCAACGATTTCAATCCGGCCACCAACTCCTCGCTCACGCTCTCCGTGACCCAGCACCTGATGCAGGGCTTCGGCCCCGCCGTCAACGGACGCCAGATCCGCATCGCCAGGAACAACATCGAAGTCAGCGACCTCACCTTCAAATTGCAGGTGGAAACCACCGTCGCCGCCGTCATGGAACTCTACTGGGATCTGGCCTCGTTCAATCAGAGCGTGCAGGTGGCGCGCGACGCGCTCGTAGCCACGCAGCAACTGCTCAACAACAACCGCAAGCAGGTGGAAGTCGGCACCCTGGCGCCCATCGAAGTGGTCCGCGCCGAAGCCGAGATCGCCTCCGCCGAACAGGCCCTGCTGGTGGCCCAGACCCGCGCCCTGCAGCAGGAAACCATTCTCAAGACAGCGCTCAGCCGCACCGGCGTCGCCAATCCCGCCATCGCCTCCGCCCACATCATCACCACCGACCGCATTCAGATGCCGGACGTGGAACCGGTTACGCCGCTTCAGGATATGACCTCCATGGCGCTCAGTTCGCGCCCCGAACTGGCCCAGAGCCGGATTCAGCTGGTCAACCAGGAACTTACCATCCGCGGTTCGAAAAACGCCCTGCTGCCCACCCTGGATGTGGTGGCCAACGTCAGCAACAGCGCGCTCGCCGGGCAGGTCAATCCATTGCCCGCCCCGCTCGGCTCCGTTCACTCCAACACCGCCTTCTTCATCGGCGGCTACGGCACCGTGCTCTCGCAGTTGTTCGCGCGCAACTTCCCTAACTACTCGGTAGGCGTCAACCTCAATATCCCCCTCCGCAACCGCGCCGCCGTGGCCCAGGTGGTCTCGGATCAACT
>CAIRBY010000805.1 GCA_903876865.1 uncultured Acidobacteriia bacterium | reverse complement strand
CCTTGCGGCGCGGTCTTACAGCCATGCAATTCCCTCCGGGTGGAAACTCCTATTCTAACATTGGGGCAGATCGCGGCCGGGAGCTAGCTAGCTGGCGAGCTCTGAGACTGCAAAGCTGAGACGACAAATCGGGCTAAGTAGTACTGGGATTACGTTTCGCCATTACTCATTGCGGGGAGAACATCGGGGAAGCGGTGTATTATGAAAAGGTTTCGTTATTTGGGCGTCGTACGGAAACACCTTTCAAGATGGCAACTACAGCAGAATCAGGGAATTCGGCAACCGGGCAGAACGGTGACTCGCTAGGGGATAAGGTGGCTCCGCGGCATGCAGCGGCGTGCCAACCCAGGAATGCGGCGGTAGTGATCCCGACCTTCAATGAGCGGGACAATACCCCGAAATTGGTTGAGACGCTGATCGGCTTGTACCCAGAAATTCATGTTCTGGTGGTCGACGATCACTCTCCGGACGGGACGTCGGACGTGGTACGAGGGTTGCAGGGTCGTTACGCGAATCTGATGCTGCTTGAGCGGATGCAAAAACCGGGCTTCGCAGCTTCGTATCGGGACGGGTTCCGGCGCGTTCTGGCGGAGAGTTGGTGCGAAGCAGTGATTACGATGGACGCGGATTTCTCGCACAACCCCAGGGAGATCCGCTACCTGCTAGAGAAATTGGAAGGACATGACGCAGTTGTGGGTTCGCGATATACCGAGGGCGGAAGCGTGCAGAACTGGAATCTGCGGCGGCGGATACTGAGCCGCTCAGCGAACTTCTACCTCCACCAGGTGCTAGGCCTCCCTGTGAGCGACACCACGTCCGGCTTTATGTGCATGAGGCGCGAGGCGCTGGAACGTGTGCCCGTGCAGAGGACTGCGTCCGAGGGATATTCCTTCCTGGTGGAACTGAAGTACCTGTTGACACAGGCGGGCAACCGCATTGCCGAGCATCCGATCACGTTCGATGAGCGGCGCGAGGGGCAATCGAAGATGTCGGCAGGAAAGATGTGGGAGGCCTTCTGGATGCCATGGCGCATCCGCTTCGGCACCAGTCCGGGCGGTAATTCGCGCGATCAGGGGCGGACGGATTAGAAGAGGCCTGGAGGCGGGGGCTCAAACCACAAAGCATGCCGGAACCGCAGCATGGAAGTGCACAGGCACGAGCAAACAAAATTCCCCGAGGAGGAGATTCGGCCTGCCGGTAGGGACACTGGCTCGCCGCACCGAAAGCATATGTCGAAAAAACGCGCACTGATTACAGGAATTACGGGCCAGGACGGCTCTTACCTCGCAGAACTACTGTTGGAGAAAGACTACGAGGTGTATGGCTTCGTGCGGCGAGTGGCGCTGGAGGATCCGGAGCACCGGCTGTCCCGGCTGCTGCCGTTTCTGGATCGGCTGCAGTTGAAAGCGGGGAGCGTGGACAGCTACGCGAGCGTGCACGAGGTAATCGCGGACGTGAAGCCGGACGAGTGCTACCACTTGGCGGCGCAGAGCTTTGTGAGTTACTCTTTCGACGACGAATTTTCCACGTTGAACGCCAATATCAACGGCACCCACTTCGTACTGGCGGCGCTGCGGCGGCTGGCGCCTGAGTGCAAGTTCTACTTTGCAGGGTCGAGCGAGATGTTCGGCTCGGCGGACGAAGTGCCGCAGACGGAGACCACGCGGTTTCAGCCGCGGTCATCCTACGGGATCAGCAAAGTGGCGGGCTTCCACCTGACCCGGAACTATCGCGAAGCTTACGGCATGTATGCAACCGGGGGGATTCTGTTCAACCACGAATCGCCGCGGCGCGGGTTTGAGTTTGTGACGCGCAAGATCACGTCGGGAGTGGCGCGAATACTAGCGGGCACATCCACGGAACTGCGGTTGGGCAACCTGGAGGCGAAACGCGATTGGGGGCATGCCCGCGACTACGTGTATGCGATGTGGCTGATGCTGCAACAGCCGGAGCCGGATGATTTCGTAATTGCCACGGGAGAGACGCACTCGGTGAAGGAGTTCGTGGAAGCGGCGTTTGCAGAGGTGGGACTGGATTACCGCAAATACGTATTGGACGATTCGCGGCTCTACCGTCCCGCTGAGGTGAATATCCTGCTGGGCGATTATTCCAAAGCCAAACAGATGCTCGGCTGGTCGCCGGCGGTGCGCTTTGAAGGACTGGTTAAGGAGATGGTGGCGGCGGACTGCGCCGCGGCGAAGCGGCTTCGGCCAGGAAGCTAGAAAGTCCTGAGAGAGAGCCGGAGAGCAGGATTCCACGTGCAAGCTGACGGCGCAAATGAGCGGACGCCGCGGAGCGGGGCGGTTCTGGCGGCGCGCCGGTGGCAACGGATGGTGCGCCGCCCGGCGTGGCTGCTGGCCGGCTTTGCGCTGTTGGTGGCGATTCCGGCCGCGGTGCTGCAACGCGACTCCGCGCACACGACGAGCAAACTGGCGACCATCGAATCGCTGGTGCGCGAGGGGAGTTTCCAGATCGAGCGTTCGACGTATTCGGATACGATCGACAAAGTAAAGATCGGGGAGCACTTCTATTCGCATCAGCCGCCGGGCCATGCGGTGCTGGCCGCGCTCGTGTACTTCCCGCTCTACCATTTGGGCATCCGCTTCCGCGACGGGAAGAATCCGGCCGTCCCCCTGGTTGCGTTTTTCACCAACGGGTTGTGCACCATGCTGGGGCTGGTGCTGATGTTCCGCGCGCTGGCATGGTGGGGGCTGAACCGCGAGTGGCGCGTGGGGATCACGGCGTTGACGGGCGTGGGCACGCTGCTGTTGCCTTACAGCACCACGGTCAACGTCCACGGTTTCGTGGCGGCGTGGCTGTTCTTCGGGTTTTACCTGCTGGTGGAAAGCGAAACGGCGAAGCGGCCGAACTTGTGGATCTTCCTGGCGGGCTTCGCGTTCTCCCTCAGCGCCTCGGTGGAACACTCCACAGCGGGCTTTTATGCCGCGTTCGGGCTGGACCTGCTGTTGCGGCGCGAACGGCGCAAACACCTGATCTGGTTTCTGCTGCCGGCCTGCCTCACGGCACTGCCGACGCTGGCCTATTATTTCGCCATCAGCGGATCTTTCAAACCCGTGGCGGCGCGGCCGGAGCTTTTCCGATACCCCGGTTCAGAGTGGGGCATCGGCGATATGGCGCTGACCGGCGCGACACGGAATTCCCTGGCCTTTGCGCTGCGGTACGCGGCCGGGTGCCTGCTCGGCCCCGATGGAATCCTGATCTATTGTCCGCTCCTGCTGGTGGCGCTCTACGGCATGGCGCGCTGCATCCGGCAGCGGCTGCGGTTCTGGCGCGAGGCGGTGGCAGTGGCCTGCGGGTCGCTGCTCATGCTGGTGTACTACTCGTTCGCGAGCACGAACTACGGGGGCGCGGCCTACAGCATCCGGTGGCTGGTGGCGGTAGTTTTTGTGGTGTGCTTCTTCGCGGGCGCGGCGAAAGAGATAGTCGCGCGCCACCGGCGGGTGACGGCGGTTCTGGCGGCACTCTCGGTCTTCTTTGCGGTGGGTGGCCTGGCATCACCATGGCAACACCTGGGCTACCTGGGGCCGGTGGCCAAGCTGAACTCGATGCGGGCTCCACTGGGTGGCATGGCTGTGAGTTTTCAGCCGGAGCAGGTGGCCAGGGGCGCCGACGGGAAATGGACGTTCGACGCGACCGTGGAGGAGACCGGCGGAAGGGATTTGGATGTCTCGATCCTGAGGTTTAGCGGGGTGCGCCCGGAATGGGAGAGTGTGTGGGAATTCAGGAAGATAGCGTTGCCCGCACACGGGCGGGTGACGCGGCAACTGCGAATCCGCTCGGCGGGACCGCCTTACCAGGTGAAGATCGTGGTGGGCGCAAGGCTGTGGACCGGGCGCAGGGTAGAGACGGCGATGAAGATCCTGCAATTGCTGCCTTAGGAACGCGGGGCATGGAAATTCACATTTTTTGGGCGCCGGACGTTGCGTGGGTCGGCTGCCATGGGTACAATCTCTACTGAGATATAGGTGATTGCACCTCCCGACCCCGATGCAGACTTCCGTAAAAGGTGAATACGCACTACAGGCAATTTTCGATCTGGCTTCGCGGCGGCCGGGGGAACCCATCCGCATCGCCGATATCGCGCAGCGCCAGAAGATCCCGCAGAAGTTCCTCGAACTGATCCTGGCGAGCCTGAAACAGGCCGGCTTCGTGGAATCCCGGCGCGGTGCGGAGGGCGGCTATCTGCTGGCGCGCGCGGCGGATTCGCTGACGGTGGGCGAGGTGCTTCGGTTCGTCGATGGACCGGGTGCGCGGGGCAGGCAGCGCCGCAGGGATGGCGCCACTCCCTTCAGCGAGATGTGGGAGCAGGTGGATTCGGCGGTCAGTACCGTGATCGATAAGACCACGTTCGCCGACCTGCTGCGCAACTGGCAGGAGAAGCAGAACAAGTACGTACTCAACTGGGAGATCTAAACGTGCGCGTCTACGACGATAATTCGCTCAGCATCGGCCACACCCCGCTGGTAAGGCTGAACCGGGTGACGGATGGCGGCAAGGCGACCATCCTCGCCAAGATCGAGGGACGGAATCCGGCGTATAGCGTGAAGTGCCGGATTGGCGCCGCCATGGTGTGGGATGCCGAAAAGCGCGGTGTGCTGAAGGCGGGCAAGGAACTGGTGGAGCCGACCAGCGGCAACACCGGGATCGCGCTGGCCTTTGTGGCGGCGGCGCGAGGCTACCCGATCCACCTCACAATGCCGGAGACCATGTCGATCGAGCGGCGCAAGGTGCTGAAGGCGCTCGGCGCGAATCTGATCCTCACACCGGGGGCCGAGGGCATGTCCGGCGCGATTGCGCGCGCGGAGGCGATGTTGGCGGCGGAACCGAAGCGGTTCGTGCTGCTGCAGCAGTTCAAGAATCCCGCCAACCCGGAGATTCACTTCCGCACTACCGGTCCGGAGATCTGGGACGATACCGAGGGCGCCGTGGACGTGCTCGTGAGCGGCATCGGCACGGGCGGGACGATCAGCGGCGTATCCCGGTACCTCAAGAAAGAGAAGGGCAAGAAGATCCTCTCCGTGGGTGTCGAACCGGCGAACAGCCCCGTGATCACGCAGCACCTGGCGGGCAAACCGATCAAGCCGGGACCGCACAAGATTCAGGGCGTGGGCGCAGGCTTCATTCCGGCCACGTTGGATCTGAGTCTGGTGGACCGGATCGAGTTGGTAACCAACGAGGAAGCGATCGAGATGGCGCAGCGTCTGGCGAAGGAAGAGGGCATCCTGGCCGGCATTTCCTGCGGCGCGGCGGCGGCGGTGGCGGTGCGGCTTGGCAAACTGCCGGAATTCGCGGGCAAAACCGTGGTGACGGTGCTGCCGGATGCGGCGGAGCGCTACTTGAGCACGACGCTGTTCGAAGGAATGTTCGACGATTAGGCTTTTCGAAGATTGAGGAGTAGCGGGCGCGTTTGGGTGATAGGGGTGAGTGCGCCCGCTGTCGTAACGGGGATTTAATTAAAAGACGGCGAACCCCACTGTGGAAGTTACAACTTTGGCGCGATTCCCGAGTGTACGATAGAGCCATTTACACGTAGCCCTATTGAGCCATGCGATATACCGGACTCTTACTGATTGCATCGATCGCGTTGTGGGCTCAGGACCCGGCGGGCGGTACGGCGGCTCCCGCGGCGCCCGCCATTCCGGTGCTGGTGAATGCGGGCGCGCCGATGCTGGTGGGCTTCCAGTGCACGGCGCTGGATATGGAGCGCACGGGGCTGAGCTGCTCGGCGGAGGAGCCCTGCGCGGTCTACCTGGAAGTGGCGTCGGTGGCATCCTCGGGCATCCGCGTATTCGCGGCGGGCAATATTCACACCTCGAACGCGACTCTCTACTCGGTTCTGCTGGGGACGGAAGATAACGGGCAGACGTGGCGCGAAGTCCACGAGCGGCTGCCGGGAGTGGGGCTCGATCACCTGCAATTTTCGGGCGCGGATACGGGATGGAGCAGCGGGATCTCGCTTGCGCCGCTGCCCCAGGATCCCTTCCTGCTGCTGACGACGGACGGGGGCAGGAACTGGCGCCCGCATCCGGTCTTCAATGAGACCCGTTTCGGCGCCATTCGGCAGTTCTACTTCGAGGATAAGCGCGCCGGCGAATTGGTGATCGATCATGGTCCCGGCTCCGGGGGCGACCGTTACGAACTTTACGAGAGCAACGATGGCGGCGAGACGTGGAACATCCGCGAGAGCAACCTGAAGCCCATCCAGTTGAAGCGGGCTCCCAAGGGCGAGGGCGAGTGGCGGGTGCGGGCGGACGCGGCCACGAAGAGCTTCCATGTCGAGCACCGCCAGCGCGACAACTGGCTCGGGATCGGGGCGTTCCAGGTCAATCTGGGGGCGTGCAAGCCGGAGTAGCAAGTTGGTCCCGGTCTCGCCCCGCCCGGGCGGCGGAACGGCAGGGAATGCCGCCCTGCGGACACAGCGGTGTGGAATTTCGGCCACCGGCGGCGGGGAGTGAACCGGGAAATCACGGGGAAATCACGGGGAAATCGGCGGTTTTTGGGGTTTCTTCGTACGTTTTTGGCGCGATTTGGGCAGGATCGGGCGCCTCCGGGAATTGGCACGACGATTGCTACAAGGAAAAGCGAATAGGGGTATCGCTTATGATCGTCGCATCGGGACTCGCAGTGTTCGTAGTGGTTTGCCTCCTGGTTTCCGTGGTTCAAACGCCTCCGGCGATTGGACGCTAGGCACCAGGCAGAGAGTGCCGGGGATGCACCGCAGGGGATGCGGGCGCACGCCGGCGCTATTGGCGCTCACTCAGCTTTCGGAATCAACCTGAAACCGGCCGGTTAACGCTCCGCGCGCCGCGCCACCCATAACGGGTAATCGACATCCAGCAATCTCGCCGGACGATCCACGTACCAGCGGTAGCCGTTGCGCCGCTCGTACTCGATCTCCGCCAGCGAGTATTTCACGACCGAATCGCGTCCTGAGAAAATCGGACGGTTGGTGCCGAGTTCGTAGAAGCGCGCCCACAGGGGCGGAGCGGCGGGGTCTTCGACCACGGTATGGTCGGAGCCTTTGGGGGTGCCGGGGGCAGGCTTATTCTCCACCCGGATGCCGCTGATCTTGTTGGCGCGGAACCACGCCACGGCCGCTTCCACGGCCTTCACGACCTCTGCCGACGGGCGCTCGATGCCCATCAGGAACTGGACGATGCCCACGCTCTCACTGCCGCTCAGGCTGGGGTGTTCGTAAGCGCGCGCTTTGGCGGGGGCGAGAGAGCGTTCATCGTGCTGGGCGCACCAGACGGTGAGCTTTCCGCCCTGCACCACCTGGGTCTTGAGTATGCACTCGACCCCGCGCTCCCCTGCCTGACGGGCAGAGGCGCGTTCGGCATCGGTCAGGAAGGCGAACTCGGCCTTGGGCTGGGCCATGTCGCGGAGCAGGTCCATGACCCCGATCATGGCGTCGTCATTGAAGGTGATATGGCTCCAGTAGCCGTTGCGCAGGGGGTAGAACTGCGGCCAGCCGCCGTTGGGGTATTGGGCTTTGAGGAGGTAGTCGAACCCGCGCCGGAAGGCGGCGGCGTAGCGCTCCTGCTTGGTGGCGGAATACACCTTCGCCAGATACCGCAACTGAGTATAGGTGGCGTCGTTATCGATGGTGGAATGGGCTTCGGGGTCGCGCTTCTCTTTTTCCAGGAGGGCGCGCTCCTTGGGGCCCAGGGCGAGCGCCATATCGATATTCTTATCCCAGCCGCCGATCTCCCGCTGGTAGAGCAGCAGGTTCTCGGCAATGCGCACGGCTTCGATGCCGGAGTACCACGGGGCGCGCTGTTTCATGGCGTCGCGCCACGCAATCAGGGGGTGAAGGTAGGCGCTGGCTTCGGGGGCGATGCGGGCGAACTCCCCTGCGGCCATGGCGCCGATCAGGTTCTGCCCTTTGGGGCCGAGATGGGTGTGGTCCGGCTTGCCGGCGGCATCGAGGCGGCCGAGGGATTCACTCCCCGCGGGACCGAGAGCCTCGGTCTGTTCCCGCGTCATGGTGTAGAGATCGATCAGGGGAACATTGCGCTCGACGGCGAGGCGGCGGACGGCTTCGGCGTAAGGGACCAGGGAATCGGGGAGAAATTTGCCGGCTGCATCGAAGTTCCGGCGCACGATGGAGGTGACCAGGATGGGTTTGGCGCCCGCCGCGCGGGTCTCTTCGATATAGCGCTCCAGGTTGGCGCGGTAGCTGGTGGCGGGATCGGTTTCGCGGTCGGCGCCTTTGCCGGGGACGTCGTTGTGGCCGAACTGGATGAGCACGTATTGGGGCTTCTCGCTCTCCATCTTGGCCCACGCGCCTTCATCGCGGAAACTCTTGGAACTACGCCCGTTACGGGCCAGATTGACAATCTGGATCTCGCCCGAGAACGAGGCGCGGAACCCGACGCCCCAGCCGCCTTCGTCATTCACGGTCGAATCTCCCACCAGGACGACCTTGATGGCGGGACTTGCGCCCGGCGCCAGCATGAGCCCGGCGGAGAGCAGGAGGAGGAGGTGACGAAGCATAGGGTGAGACTCGACCGCTATTATCGGACGGGGGAGGCGTCTTGGACAACTGCTTGGGGGGTGGGTGCGGCATCGCCACCTGATTTTCGCCGTGAGAGATTTGCCGCCCTGCTACCTGTTGATCTATACTAGAGAATTGAATCATCATGCCTAAACGCACCTTTCAACCGAATAATCGCCACCGCGCCAAAACGCACGGGTTTCGCTCCCGCATGGAGACCAAGAACGGACGCGCCGTTCTGGCCCGGCGCCGCGCTCGCGGACGCAAGAAACTGACCGTCAGTTCCGAGGGGTAGTCTCCATCTCTGGTTTTCCGAAACGTGTCCGCCTCCTGCGTTCCAAAGATTTCCGCCGAGTCTACGACAGCGGTTCCCGGTTCTCCGGGCCGTTGTTTGCTGCCTTCTGCGTTCTCGAGACCGAGAGCGACGGGCCGCATATCGGCTTCACCTGTCCCCGCGCCCTGGGCAAAGCCGTGGTGCGTAACCGGATCAAACGGCGGGTCCGCGAAGCGGTCCGCCTCCAACTCGATCGGTTGAACCCACAGTGGTCCATCGTCATCAATCCACGGCGCAAAGCCCTCGATGCTCCGGTTGCGGACCTGCAACGGGAAGTGGCGCGGCTCTTTCTCCGCTGCAATGGATCGTGACGTCAGCCTTGCGCCTGTACAAGTTCCTGATCTCCCCCCTTCTCCCCTCGGCGTGCCGCTACCTTCCGACGTGTTCGGAATATATGCTGGAAGCCGTGGAGCGCCATGGCGCGTGGAAGGGTACCTGGATGGGCCTGCGCCGGCTTTCGCGCTGCCATCCCTTTCACGCGGGCGGCTACGACCCGGTTCCTATGAACCGGCCCGCTAAAACGTCTTTAATCTAACGGAATCTTTTCGAATGGCAGATCCTTCAAACGGCGGAACCAACAACCCGGCGCAACCGCCCAAAGAGATGTCGATGGAGATCCGGCTGCTCATCGCCTTTCTCCTGATGGGCGTCGTGATGTTCCTGACGCCCTACTTCTTCAAGAGTCAGACCCCGCCGCCGGCCAAGAAAGACGCCACGGCGCAGACTTCCGCTCCGAGCGGCGCTGGCGGCCCCCTCGCGGGCCTGGCGGAGAACAAAGTGGCGGAGAACAAAGCGGCGGAGACCAAAGCACCGGCAGCACCGGTGGTGGAAGCCGTAGCCAAGCCGGCACTTCCCGCCAACGCGACCCCGCCGAAGACGGAAGCGCCGTTCATCATCGATACCGGCCTGTACAAAGTCACGTTCAGCAATCAGGGCGCGACGGTGCGCAGCTGGGAGTTGAAGCACTACAAGGGCAACGACGAGAAGCCGCTGGACCTGGTCAACACGGTCTCCGGGATGGATTTTCCGTTCTCGCTCTACTTCCCCGATCAGAAGCCGCCGGTCAACGTCAACTGGGCCTGGTACAAGCAGACTCCGGAACCCGACGGATTGGGCGTGAACTACGAGTTCAGCGACGGCCACGTGCTGGTGCGCAAGACGTTCCGCTTCAAGCAGGGCAGCTACATCGCGGATGTCTCGACCGAAGTCACGATGGACGGCAAGCCCCTGCAACACATGATTCAGTGGCGCGGCGGATTCGGCGATCTGACCATCGGGACGGCGGGCGGCGGGCAGCGCACGCTCTATTACAACGTCACGGAAAACAAACTGGTGGAACAGGCGCCGAAGGCGGCGTCCAAGGGTCCGCTGACGGCGGGCGGCAACTTCAGCTTCGCCGGCATCGCCGATACCTACTTCGCGGCGGTCTTCCTTTCGGAAGGCGGCGCGAGCATGCAGCAGGTGACGTTCAGCGACACCGTGAAGACGGTGCTCCCGGAACTGGCCACGACCCCGCTTTCGGGCGTGGCGATCAGCGCGAGCCCGGCCAATCACTTTGAGCTGTTCGTGGGGCCCAAAGACATCGACATGCTGAAGACCATCAATCCGAAACTGGAGCAGGTGGTGGATTTCGGCTGGCTCAGCGTCCTGGCGAAGCCGCTGTTCCTGGTGGTGAATTACGTCAACGATGTGATGGTGCATAACTTCGGCTGGGCGATTGTGGTGGTGACGGTGGCCATCAACTTCGTGCTCTTCCCGCTGAAGATGAGCAACATGAAATCGATGAAGAAGATGCAGGCGCTGAAGCCGCAGATCGATGCGATCAATGCCAAGTACAAGAACATTGGCATCCGCGATCCGCGCAAGGGCGAGCAGAACGAAGAAGTGATGGGGCTGTACAAAAAGTACGGCGTCAACCCGATGGGCGGGTGCATTCCCATGCTGATTCAGATGCCCTTCTTCTTCGCGTTCTACAAAGTGTTCACCGTCAGCGTGGAAATGCGCGGCGCCAACTGGCTGTGGGTAACGGATCTTTCCCAGCCGGAACACCTGGCCATCAAGGTGCTGCCGGTGGTGATGATCGCCAGCCAGTTCATCATGCAGAAGATGACACCGCAGGCAGGCGGCGATCCGGCGCAGCAGAAGATGATGATGTTCATGCCGCTGGTCTTCGGGTTTATGTTCTATAACTTCCCGAGCGGCCTGGTGTTATACTACTTGACCAGCAATCTGGTAAGTATGGGGCAGCAATGGTTCTTCAATAAGACCTCCATGGCGGCCCTCGCGAGTGAAGTCATAGCCCCTCCAAAAAAGAACGGTAGGAAATAATCCTTTGACTGAGCGAAAGTATTCCGTGGCCTCGATTGGACTCCGCATCGACGGATTCCTGTACAGCACTCTGGAAGCAGCCGGCATCACGCTCGATTACGATATTCAGGACGCCGCCCCCGCGGGCGACGATTTCGAGACTCCGGACGTCACCGTAAAATTCAGCGGTCCCGATGTGGATCTGCTGCTCACCAATCGCGCGGAACTGCTGCTGGCGCTGGAACACGTGACCATGGAAATGCTGCGCATGCCGAGTGAAGACCACTCGCGCATTTCCTTCGACGCGAACGATTACCGCCTGCTGCGGATCGAAGAACTGCGCATCAGCGCCGTGACCGCGGCGGAGCGCGTGGTGAAGACCGGGCAGGCCTTCCGCTTCAACCCGATGAACAGCCGCGAGCGCCGCGTGATCCACCTGGCGCTGCGCAATAACGAGGCGATCCGCAGCGAGAGCGGCGGTACCGGACCGGGACGCCACGTAGTGGTCTATCCGGCGGGCATGGCGAGCCTTCCCGATCCGCCGTATGTGCCGGAAGCACCGCGGCGCACGCTCGATTCTCCGCCCCGCGAACCCATGGAACGGAGTGGCGGACGCTTTGGCGACCGCGGACGCGGCGGCGGTGGTGGACGTGGTGGCGATCGTGGCGGCGATCGTCGCGGTGATCGTGGCGGTGGCCCGCCCCGCGGCGGACGCGATCGCGGACCGCGACGGTAGTTTGTAGGACAGGCCTCCCGGCCTGTCCGGCCGATCTGCGGGCATTCGAATCGATCCGGAAGACAGGCCGGAGGCCTGTCCTACTCGCTTGCAACTCGCTGACACCATCGTCGCGCTATCGACTCCGCCCGGGCGGGCCGGAATCGGGATCGTGCGCCTCTCCGGTGCCAACGCCCGGGAAATCGCCGCTCGGATTCTGTCGCCGGTCGAGTGGCATCCGTGGCAGGCTCATCTGGCGGAGTTGCTGGATGAAGCAGGCCACGTGGTCGACCAAGTGGTGGTCACTTTCTTTGCGCGTCCGCGCTCTTATACCGCGGAAGATCTGATTGAGATTGCCTGTCACGGTTCGCCCGTGGTGCTGCGCCATGCGATTCAGCGTGCGCTGGAATGCGGCGCGAGGTTGGCGGAACCGGGTGAGTTCACCCTACGCGCGTTTCTCAACGGGCGGATCGACCTGCCGCAGGCCGAGGCCGTACGCGACCTGATCGATGCGACCACGGTATACCAGGCGCGCGTCGCGGCGCAGCAGGTGGAGGGTTCGGTATCGCGGCGATTGGCGCCGTTGAAGGAACCGCTGCTCGAATTGATCGCGCTGCTCGAAGCCGGCATCGATTTCGCGGAGGACGATATCAGCGTGGCGCCGCGCGAGGAGATTCTGCGGCGGCTCGCTCCGATTCTGCGCGGCGCCGAACAACTCGCGGCGAGCTTTCAGTATGGCGGACTGGTGCGGCAGGGGCTGACGCTGGCGATTGTCGGGCGGCCGAACGTGGGCAAGAGCAGCCTCTTCAACCGCCTGCTGGAGCAGGACCGCGCAATTGTGACGGAGATTCCCGGAACCACGCGCGACCTGGTGAGCGAAACGGCGAGCATCGGCGGGATTCCGGTGAAGCTGTACGATACGGCAGGCATCAGGGCCACCGAAGAGCGTGTGGAAGCGCTCGGGATCGAGCGCAGCTATCAGGCGATGGCGGACGCGGATCTGACCCTGGTGGTGCTGGATCTTTCGCAGTCGATGACGGCGGAAGACGAGGCGCTGATGGCGCGGGCGGGGGCGCGGGCGCTGATTGTGGGCAATAAGAGCGACCTGGGCGGCGCGGGCGCGGGCCAGCTTCCAGTCTCTGCGCTGACGGGCGCGGGGATTGCGGAACTGCGCGCGGCGATTCTGGCGGCGGTGGCGCCGGATGGGGCGTTCGAGCAGGAGACCGGCTTCATCACCAGCCTGCGGCACGAACAGTTGCTGCGCGAATCGGCGGAGTATCTGGCCAAGGCGCGCGGCGCGGTGGAGGCGGGGATTCCGCACGAGATGCTGCTGCTGGATCTTTACGGCGCGCTGCGTCCCATCGATGCGATCACCGGCGCGACCACGGCGGACGACATTCTGAATCGCATCTTCAGCACGTTCTGCATCGGGAAGTGAACGGGGATTCTCCCCTTTTTTCGCGATCTCGCTTATGCTATCCTCGGGCAGTTTCAGGAGCCTGGGAACTCCTGGTCATACGTATTGAGGAGGGTGTCTGTATGCGACGTTTGGGGATTCTGTGTTTGCTGCCCGCGCTGGCGATTGCCGCCGAACCTACGAGTAAAGACTGGTATCAGGCGATCCGCGAAAACAATCTGACCGCCATGAAATCGATGGCGAGTTCCAAGGCCGCGGTGAATGTCACCGATTCGCGCGGGACGACGCCCCTGATGCAGGCGGCGTCGGTGGGAAGCCTGGAGGCGATGAAGGTTCTGCTCGAAGCCGGAGCCGCGGTCAACGCCAAGAACGGGCTCGACATCACCGCCCTCATTTACGGCGCGCCGGACCTGGCGAAGGTGAAACTTCTGGTGGCGGCCGGGGCTGACGTCAACGCGAAATCCAAGCTGGGCCGGACCGCCCTGATAGCCGCCGCGTCCACCGCGGGCGCCACCGGGACGGTGCGCTTGCTGCTCTCCAAGGGCGCCGACACGATGGTGAAGGACAATACCCACTCCACTCCCCTGACCGAGGCGGCGCGCATGAACGATCTGGAGAGCCTGCGCCTGCTGCTGGCCCATCCCGGCGAAGTGAACGAAGGCGACCGGCTCGGATTTACGCCATTGCTCTATGCGGCGAGCCGGGCCAACGCCGAGGCGGTGAAGTTGCTGCTTGCCAAGGGCGCGGATCCGAATGTTTCGTACACGCGCGAGACGCTGGTGCGCAACGGCCCGATCGCGCTGACGAAGTTGACGCCGCTGATGATGGCGCCATCGAGTTCGCCGGAAGTGATGCAAATCCTGCTCGCGGCAGGCGCGAACGTGAACGCGCGCGACGGGCGCGGGATGACGCCGCTGATTTTTGCGGCGGCGACGGACACGCCGAACCCGGCCACGCTGCGCCTGCTGCTGAAAGCGGGCGCGGATCCGGAGATCGAAAGCAACGTTCACGAACGGGCGCGCGATTGGGCCGCGAAGTTCAATCATCCCGAAGTCATGAAACTGCTGGGAGCCAAGCGCTCCGAGGAGACGAAGAACGCAATCCTGCCGGTGGCGGCGAAGCAGGCCGATGTACGCGAAGGGCTGACGCGCAGCGTGGCGTTGTTGCAGGCCACATCCACGGAGTACTTCAAGCAGAGCGGTTGCCTGGGTTGCCATCATCAGCCGCTGATCGGGCTGGCGGTCGATCACGCGCTAAAGGGAAGCGTACCGGTAAATGCGGCTGCTCGAAAAGAGCAGACCCAGATCGTGCGCACGGAGAACCTCACGAACAAGGACCTGATCCTGCAGGGATTCTTCATTAGCGTGGACTCACTCGCCTCCTTCATGCTGTACTTCGCCGAAGCGGGCTATCCGGCCGATGACGTTACGGACACGCTGGTTTCGGCGCTTGCATCGCAGCAGCAAGCGGATGGATCCTGGGCTGGGGTGCCGGTGGTGCGGCCGCCGCTGGAGGACAGCAAGTGGGTTCGCAGCGCGTTCGCCGCTATGGCAATGGCGAAGTATCCGATTCCGGCGCGGCGCGCGGAGTTCGCTGAGAGAGTCGCGCGCGCGCGCCGCTGGCTCGCCGAATCCAAGCCGGAAACGGCTTACGAGCACAGCTTCCAACTGCTCGGTCTGCTCTGGACCGGAGCCGGCGCGAACGAGGTCAATCGCACAGCCGCCGCAGTCCGCAAGTTACAACGGGCGGATGGCGGTTGGGGACAGTCCGACACGCTTCCGGGCGACGCATTCGCGACCTCGGTGGCGTTGTACGCGTTGCAGCAGGCAGGACTTTCCGCGCAGGATGGCGTGACGCGCCGCGCAGTCGACTACCTGATGCGCACGCAGCAGCCGGATGGCTCCTGGCATGTCGCCAGCCGCGCCACAAAGTTGCAGCCCTACTTCCAGAGCGGCTTCCCGTACGACCACGACCAGTGGATCTCGGCGGCGGCTACGGGATGGGCCGTGGCTGCGTTGAGCGATACATTGACGCCCGCCAGTTCGGCAGCGGCGAGGTAGAGGGCTCCCGTCCGTCCCGGTCCCCCCCCGTGGCGCGGACATTCTTGTCCGCAGCGTCGAGATTCGTCTCGACGGCTCTTGCTCCGCACCCGGAAAAGTCGCTCGCTACGAATGTCGGGACGGCAGGCCGGAATGCCCGCGCCGCGGGGGCCTGCCCTACTCCGCCTGCATGGCGGTGACCACGGCGACGTTGAAGATATCTTCGGCGGAGCAGCCGCGGGAGAGATCGTTGGCGGGCTTGGCGAGGCCTTGCAGAAACGGTCCGAGCGCGGTGGCGCCGCCCATCCGTTCCACCAGTTTGTAGCCGATGTTGCCGGCTTCCAGGTTGGGGAAGATCAGCGTATTGGCGCGTCCCGCGACCTTGGAGCCTTTGGCCTTGGACTGGCCGATGGTGAGATCGACAGCCGCGTCCAATTGGAGTTCGCCATCCACGGCGAGTTCGGGCGCGCGCGCCTGCAACATCTGCAGGGCTTCCACGATCTTGTCGATGGTGGGCCCCTTGGCGCTGCCTTT
>CAIRBY010000804.1 GCA_903876865.1 uncultured Acidobacteriia bacterium | reverse complement strand
CCTTCCGCCATCCCCACCACCGCCCCAGCGGCGCCGATACCAACCCCGAGCCCTGGCCCGGCTTGCTCTCCGGCGGACCCAACCGCGGCCGTCAGGACCCCATCATGTCCAAACTCGCCCCAGACCTGCCCCCCGCCAGAATGTTCCTCGACGATCAGGGCGCCTACTCCGCCAACGAGGTCGCCATCAACTGGAACGCGCCCCTCGTCTTCCTCCTCGCCGGAGTCCTCCCCGAACGCTGAGGCGACCCACCGCCTCAGTCATCGGGAGAACCCCCGAAGGGGAATTCCCGACCCGCTCAATCCGCTTTTTTCTGTCACCTTTCCCCCTCGCCTTGCGCCTTGGAAGGGTGATGCGAATCTCTACACTCCTACTCACTCTTACCTCGCTGGCCGCTCCCCTCGGCGCCCAGGACTTCCAATACACCATCCTCTACACCGGCCGCACCCTCGGCTACGCCCGCTCTCCCGATTCGCAATCGCTAAACGGGCCGAATACTCCCAGCCCCAACCCAGCCGCCTCGGCCTATCAGAGCCGCTTCGCCGCCCTCACACCCAAGCAGGGCGTCACCATTCGCGTCGGCATGGGCGATAACTTCGCCCCGACTCTGAACGCCCGCACCTTCTTCATACCCGGTGCGCCCCGCGCGGTGAAAGACCGCTACAACTTTGACGGCGGCAACTGGCAATCGTCCAGCGCCGCATCATCCGCCGCTACCCTGAAAGGCGCCACCTCCATCCCCTTCGATAACGTCGCTCAGTTTTTCATCGAAAGCGGGTACCATGCCCTGGTTCCCGGCAAACACGATTTCTACTACGGCCCCGAGCGCCTGCGCGACCTCGCCCGCCTCCTCGCCACCAGTCACACCCAGATGCTCGCCGCCAATCTCTGGATCTCCAGTTCGGTCAACTACGCCAACCCGCGCGTCCCTGCCCGCTACGACAAGCCCAAGTACGAGACCGACTTCAATACCGTGAGCATCGTCCTTCCCAGCACCGTCTTCCCCTACCAACGCAAGTTCACCGTCAAAAATGCGCAGCTCATCCTGGAAGCCGGAGTCGCGGTGCGCCGCGATCTGGTGCCCGTGCGGCTCGCCGAAAATCCAGCCGCCATCACCACCGCTTCCGTCATCGGCCTCGCTCAGGTCTGCTGGGCAGACCAGAAACCCGGCCACGACCCGGAAGAGGAAGTCGCGCCCCCGCCCAACCCGCCCTCCGCCGCCGTCCCCGCAAACTGCGCCGCCCTCGCCAAAGTGCCGCAGCTCCCCGCCAAGCTTTCGCCAGACGTGCAGTACACCCTGGGAGCAAACAAACTAATCGCGGGCCGAAATCACCTCATCTGCCTCCAACTCGGCCAGGCCGTGAAATGGTCCTGCAAGCCCTTCACCGTCGCCGTCCCCTTCTTCGAGTACGGCGCCCCGGTCGCGCCCCAAACCACGCCCCGCCGCTATGCGCTCGTCCCCTCGGCCACACCCGGCGCGCCGCCCGTCGCCATCTTCGGCGTCGTCGACCCCGATATGCTCACCAACATCGGCCTGCTCAACACCGGCTGGCTCAACACCGGCAACCGCCGCTGGGACACCAGCGTGAAAGCCGCAGCCCCGGATGCCGCGCTCGAACAGCTGCTCGACGAATGCGAACTCGAGGCAGGTTGCAAAGACGCCCGCAAAGTCCTCCTCGCCCAGATGTCCTACGCCCGCGCCGCCCAATTGGCAACTCATCTGAAAGAGAAATTCGACGTCGTCCTCTCCGAAGCCGACGCCGATCACAACACCGGTCTCCGCGATCTCACCGAGACCACCGCAGACGGTCCCGCCCTCCTGTTGACTCCCCCGGTTCCCTACCAGGGAGGCCCCGAACTCAAAGGGGACTTGTTTGTCCCCCAGGTCTCCGCTGCAACCATCACCCGCACCGGCGCTTCGCACTGGGAACTACACAACCAGATCGCCAAGGCCCCTGCCCAGGATCTGACGCCAAATTGCACCAACCCCTGCGTTACCCTGGAGCAAATCGCGAAGACCGTCCTCGATCGCCACAGAATCGCCACACCGCCCGCAAAAGTTCCGCCCCCGCCTTCAACAATCATCGGCGATCTCGCCCTCTACGCCATGCGCCAGCCCACCAAGGCAGATGTCGCCATGCTCCAGAAACGCGACCTCTTCAACGCCGACCGCCTCGGCGCCGCGCCCTTCTCCCTCGACCAGCTCCAGCAACAGATCGAGACCATCTTCTGGAAGGGCGACCTCCTCTGGACCGTGAACGTAACCGGTGCCCAATTAAAAAGTCTGGTCAAGCAGTCCGCCAAATTCGATGCCGCCGATGACGACCCTCTCGCCACCGAAGTCGAAAAAAATCGCGGCCTCCTCTTTGCCGGCTTCTCCGCCGACCCGGACGACCCGAAGACCTTCTACGTCAACGGCTCCCGCATCGCCGATACCGACAACTTCACCCTCGCCACCACCGATTACCTCGGCCTCGGCGATACCGGCTACACGGACCTTGCCTCGCCCGCCATTCCGCCCCCGCTGCGCTTCAAGGATTTTCGCTCCATGAAGGCGCTCGCCGGCGTAATCTGCACCGAAATCTCCTCCGCCCCACCCTTTACTCACGCCACCTGCGATAACCAGACGCTCCACCAGAACTACTTCGACCAGACCACCCTCGCCCCGCCCGACACCTCACCCGGCATGAACACCGCCAAACAGTACGCCACCTTCCTCAAGGACTTCGTCAACCCCAAGGTCTCCCCGCCCAATTCCCCCGAAGGCAGCGCACAGCAGCGCCACTTCTTCTCCCTCACGTTGGAGAGCGGCGATTTCAGCTTCAACGCCGTCATGCTCCGCAGAGCCGACAAGATGTCGAAGACCTTTACCGGCGTCTCCGCGCCCGGCGTGACCTCCAAGGGCACCAGCACCGTCGGCGAAGATCACAAACTGCGCGGTGTCTGGGATTTCCGCCTCGGCACCATGTACCTGCTGAGCGATAGCGCCTTCCAGCGCACCAAAAACACCACCACCTTCATCCCCTCCACTACCGCCAACATGTACGGCTTTGAATATGGGGGCACCTGGCGCTGGCCCGTCAAGAACATCCGCCCCTCCTGGTTCGCCTTCCAATACTCCGGCCGCTTCGAAGGTCAGTTCACTCAGCCCGACCCCGTCCAGATCACGCTTACCCCGCAGCCCGATACCAAGGCCGCCGATCTGCCCCTCAT
>CAIRBY010000803.1 GCA_903876865.1 uncultured Acidobacteriia bacterium | reverse complement strand
CCCGTGGCGCAGGCATTCCTGCCTGCAGCGTCGAGATTCGTCTCGACGCTCCCCCTGTCGCCTTTCCCCCCACTCCGCCCCGCAATTGTGCTATAAATCTCTACAGAATTCCCAATTTCGGGTCGTAAAGGGTGAAATTATGCACAAGCTCCGTCTGCTGCTCTCCATCCCGCTGCCTCCACCGCCTTCGCGCAGACCAGTTCCAGCCGCATGACCGGGACCATCCGTGACGCCAGCGGCGCCGCCGTCCCCAACGCCTCCATCACCGTCACCAACGAGGCCACCGCCCAGAACTGGAAGGCCAAAACCGACAACAACGGCTACTGGCTCGTCACCAGCCTCCCCGTCGGCGCCTACCACGTCGAAGTCGAATCCGAAGGCTTCCGCAAGGCCGAAAAAACCGGCTACGATCTCGCCGACGCCGCCACCATCACCGCCGATTTCAAACTCGAAGTCGGCTCCCTCACCCAAGCCGTCGAAGTCACCGCCGTCATCGGTGAAACCGTCAACACCGTCTCCGGCGAAGTCGCCCGCACCATCGATAGCGAACAGGTCGCCGATCTCGCCCTCAACGGCCGCAATTACATGCAACTCGTCAGCCTCGTCCCCGGCGTCGTCCTCACCAGCCTCGATCAGATGGCCACCACCACCTCCATGAGCGTCGGCAACCAGAACATCAACGGCGCCCGCAATGACGCCAACCACCTCATGGTCGATGGCGGCATGAACGTCGATTCCGGCTCCAATACCAGCCAGAACAACAGCGTCGGCGTCGATTTCATCCAGGAAGTCCGCGTCCAGACCTCCGGCTTCTCCGCCCAGTACGGCCGCAACTCCGGCGGCAGCATCAACGTCGTCACCAAAAGCGGCTCCGACCGCTTCCACGGCGGCGCCTTCGAAACCATCCGCAACGATTATCTCGACGCCAGAGACTACTTCGCCGCTGTCAAACCCGTACTCCGCTTCAACGATTACGGCTGGAGCCTCGGCGGACCCGTCGCCGTCGGCCCCATCAAAAAAGGCAAGCTCTTCTTCTTCGTCGGCGAAGAGTGGAAGAAGATCCGCCGCTTCAGCAACCCCTCCCGCCAGACCCTCCCCACCCACGCCGAACTCAACGGCGATTTCTCAGACCGCACCACCGCCATCTACTACCCCGGCACCAAAACCCCCATCCCCAACAAGAACCTCGCCCCCCTCATGACCGCCGATGGCAAGGCCATCATGGCCGTCTACGCCGCCATGATCAAGCGCGCCGCCCTCTACACCAACACCACCGCCACCAATAACGCTACCTACCAGGTCCTCAACCCCTTCAACTTCCGCGAGGATATCGCCCGCATCGATTGGCGTCCCACCGATAACCAGTCCATCTATATCCGCTACCTCCACGATGCCTACAACACCATCGATCCCTTCGGCACCTTCAACGCCTCATCCCTTCCGACCACCCCCACCCTCCGCGATCGCCCCGGCTTCGGTCCCCAAATCGGCCACCTCTGGACCCTCAGCATATTCTCATTGAAGGATGAGCCTGAACGGAGGTAGCGAGGCGGCTGGCTCCTTTCGGGTTTGGGTGTTGGAGAATCGTGGTCATCGGCGCGGTG
>CAIRBY010000802.1 GCA_903876865.1 uncultured Acidobacteriia bacterium | reverse complement strand
CCCCGCCGTGGTGACCACGGGCGGGTGCGGACCCTTCTGCACCGGCGTCCAGACGCTGCCCACGGTGGTTCCCGGCGGCGGCGCCGTGCCCATTACCGGCATCGGCAACGACCCCGCGAAAGTGACCGGCTTCAACTCCCTTCTCACGTTCGATAACGGACTGCAGCTCGTGCAGCAGGCCAACGGAATCGTCACCCGCGGCAACAATTACGTCACGCTGCTGAATGCCCAACTCGCGCTCGCGCCCAAGCTCGCCACCGTCTTCCCCGGCACCAGCCTGGGACAGCAACTGGGCATGATCGCGCGCATCATCCAAGTGCACGGCGGGCTGAGCCTCAACCGCCAGATCTTCTTCGTCAACTATGGCGGCTTCGATACCCACGGCGACGAGATCAACATCCAATCGCAGTTGCTGCCGGATTTGAGCCAGGCGGTGAATGCCTTCTACGCAGCCACGGTGGAGATGGGGTTGCAACAATCCGTGACCACGTTTACGAGTTCGGAATTCGGGCGCACCCTGATGCCCAACTCCAGCGGCGGCACGGATCATGCCTGGGGCAACCACCACTTCATCCTCGGCGGCGGCGTCAAGGGCGGCGATCTCTACGGCACCTATCCCACGCTCAAACTCGGCAGTTCGCTCGATGCGACCGGCCGCGGCACCATGATTCCCACCACCGCCGTGGATCAGTACGGAGCGACCCTCGCCAAGTGGTTCGGAGTTCCGGCGGCCAACATGGCGCAGGTCTTCCCCAACATCGGCAACTTCCCGGTTTCGGATTTGGGATTTCTGGGCTGATGCAGCAGTGATCGGAGGCTAAAGGCGGGAGCCGCAAAAAAATCTCGCTTGCGGCCGTGCGGTGGAGGAGCCACGCGGCCGCAAGCGAAGGAGGAGGAGGAGGAACAATTACTCGCTGACGATCAGCTTTACAGTGGAACCGCCCAAATCGATCTCGAGAATGTGCAACGTGCCGTCGCTCTTCTTGTCCGTGACAAGGTGAGTCTGATCGGCCTTGCTCTTGGCAGTCTCGATCTTGACGACAGTCGTCGCTGTCTTGGAGCCGTCGGCGGAGACGAGCGTGACATTTTCGCCGTCCAGCTTCAACTTATACTCGCCCCTGGGAAGCAGCACTTTGCCAACCGTAGTCGGCTCGGAAATCAACACTTCGTACGTCTTCACGCCGGGGTTCTTCGCGTTGGCCACAAACATGGTGGAGAGGCACAGCGCTGCAATCATCAACAGGGATTTGATATTCATTTGTGTTTCGTCCTTAAAAAGCTATATTTGCCTGGGCCGCTGGGACTGTAAGAAGCGTGGCGATGAGAAGCGGGGCATTCCGGCCCCGCTCCCTCGCGTTTCGCGCCTCAACGGCTTGCATATATTCAGACGAAAAGATCCGATGTGTAGTTACTCGACACACCGCCCGGAATCCGGCGTTTACAATCAATTACATTGGGCCGCGATCACTGGTGGGAGGCACCACACCCTTGAGGCGCATGTAAACCGAGATGTAGCCGTAGAGTTCGGTATTGTGGGTCGTGTTCCCGATTAATGCAGTGATCTTCGTGCGCGTCTGACCGCCGCGTCCGGCGATGGTCTGCATCGCCATATCGTCGTTCATCGCGTCCCAGGCCGCATCGCAGGCGTCAAAACTGGCTTTGAGCGCAGCCACCAGATCCGCCCTGGAAGTCTTGCCCGCCGCCGGAGACGCTTTGCGTTCCCCGGTCAGGCCGCTGCAGGTTCCGATCTGCCCGGCCACGTGGGCGATGCGTTCCGCGAAGGTCTGCATTTCCGGAGTCGGCTTGAAGCTGTAGGCCTCTTCCGGCATCTTCTCGGCAGCTTTGATCAGGTTGGTCTTGTTGGCCGTATAGGCGGCTTTCTGTTCGCCGATGACGGGGTTTTGCGCCTGTAGCGCGGCGGCGCTCGCCAAAGCGAAGGCCAGTGTCAGTAGAGTGCAACGTTTCATAGTGGGTAAGCTCCCAACTGGATATTTTAGAGCAACACGCACCCTACCGTTTGTTACAAACACCGGCCGGGCTCTTATTGCAGCGTGACCTTCTTGCCTGTACGAGCCGAATCGCGCGCCGCCTGCAGAATCTCTACCACGATCACGTTGTTCTCCAGCGAGTTGAGCCCGGTGGGCTGGAACTTGCCGCGCGCAATCCCGGCCAGGTAGGTGAGCGAGTCCGCCTGGTCCGGCGCCAGGTCGGCGGGCTTGTGGCTCTCCGCCGCCTTCTGCCCGGGAAGCCTCAGCGAAATGGAATCGCCGCCGGTCGCGATCGCATAACCCTTCTCGCCGTAGACTTCGAAATCCTTACGCGAGAACGGCCAGTTCCACGACGCCTGAATCACGCCCTGCGCCTTGGGGTATTGCAGCAGAATGCTGGCTTCGTCGTCCACGGGCGCATAGATCGCGGGCTTGTTGGTGTTGATGAGCGCGGTCACGGAGATGGGCGCCTTATTGTCCATCAGCCAGGTCATGAGATTGGCGCCGTAGCAGCCGAAATCGAAGAGCGCGCCCCCGCCATTCTGGGCCGGGTCTTTCAGCCACGCCAGAAACTCGGGCTGCACGCCGATCTCTTTCGGTCCCTGATGCCCGTCCATCGCCACCATGCGGCGGAGTTCGCCGCCCGCCGCCTGCTCCTTCATCACCCTCCATATCTCGCCGTGGCTGCGGTACCAGGTGGTCTCGTAGTTCACCATCACCGCGATATTGTTGGCCTTGGCCACGCGTTGAATCGCCCGCGCCTGCGTCACCGTCGCCGCCAGCGGCTTCTCCATCATCACCGGGATGTGACGGGTGGCCGCGGTCGCCACCACTTCCACGTGCCCGGCGGTGCTGGTGAAGGTCGCGACTGCTTCCGGGTGCACCTTGTCGAGCATCGCGCCCAGATCCTGGAACTGCATCTCCGCGCCGAAACCGAAATCCTTGCCATAGCGCGCCGTCAATGCCGGATCGGGATCGAAGATCCCCACAATCTGAATATCTTTATGCTGCTTCGCGTTTCTCAGGAAGCCCGAAACGTGGCCGTGCACCAGCCCGGCAATGGCGATCTTCACGGGAGCCTGCGCCTGCAACGCGGCGGCACTGCAGAGGAGTATGGGAAGGATGCGGCGATTCATGCAAGCATGATATCGCCTCTCATCAACGTGCGTCGCGCCCCTTACACCTTCGGCAATTCGTAGCCCGCGCGATACTCCTTGCGCAGCAGCTTATTCGCCTCCGCATCGCGCAGGAAGGTCTCACTCTTGGCGTCGAAATGGACATCCCTGCCCAGTTTGTGAGAGACGTTGCCCAAGTGGCAGAGCATAGTGCTCAAGCGACCGATCTCCACATCCGCGTTGGGTCTCTGCCGGCTCTTCACGCACGCCAGAAAGTTGCTCTCGTGCGAACCGCCCGTGGCCTTGAACTGCTCCACCTTGCCGTCCCGCCAGTGAACCTCCCAGGAATCGTTCCCCGCCAGCACCGTGCCTTCGGTGCCGTAGTACGCCGTGGCGAAATCCGCCGGACCGCCCGCGCTCTTGGGTCCGATGCGCGGCGCCGTGTGCGGCAACAGGTACT
>CAIRBY010000801.1 GCA_903876865.1 uncultured Acidobacteriia bacterium | reverse complement strand
GGGGTCGGACTCGGGCTGATGGAGTTCGGCGACTCGTTCAAATACCCGAGCGAAGTCTACCAACTGGATTGGACCACGGGCAAGAACCACACGGTATTCCGCGACAAGCGCTACGCCATCACGGATATCTGGCTGACGAGCGACGGCACGGCGTATCTGGCCGGAATCGAACTCGCGGGACAGGTGCGCAGCATCGCCCCGGGGAAGGTGAAGGTATTTAAGAGCACCGACCTGACCAAGTGGGAAGAGATGGTGGTGGACTATCGCGCGGTGAGTGAGCGCGTGATCTTCGCCGGGCCCGACGCGGATCACCTGTGGCTGGCCACAGACAACGGGATGATTCTGCGCCTGCAATAGGCCGGCGGCCCGGCGCCCACGGCGAGAGCCCGCGCCAGCGTGCGATAATCGAGTTTCCCCATGAAAGCTCGCGTGTTTGTGACATTGAAAACCACCGTGTTGGACCCGCAGGGACAAACGGTGAGAGCTGCGCTCAACGGTCTTGGCTACGCGGCGATTGCCGAAGTGCGCCAGGGCAAGTATTTCGAGATCGGTCTGGCCGGTGGCATCACGGTCGAACAGGCTCGGAAGGACGTGGAAGCGATCGCACACGACGTTCTCGCGAATCCCGTGATTGAAGAGTACCGCATCGAAATCCTGGAGTGAGTCATTCTGGAGGAAGTCGTTCCGGAGCAATTCCGGCGCGGCGAAACGGCGTGCGCCCGTACCTTCGGAACTGTGAGGGTCCATGTGTGGAATTGTCGGCTACATCGGTAGGCATCGCGCCGTCCCGATCATCCTCGAGGGGCTGAAACGGCTCGAATACCGGGGTTACGATTCGGCGGGACTCGCGGTTTACTGCGACAACGACGAATTGGTCATCCGCCGCGCGCAGGGGAAATTGCGCAACCTGGAAGAAGCGATCCGGCTCAATCCGGTGGATGGCTCCTTCGGAATCGGCCACACGCGCTGGGCTACACACGGGCGGCCCACGGAAGAGAACGCCCATCCGCATCGCGATTGCAAGGGCGATATCGTGGTGGTCCACAACGGGATTGTGGAGAATTATCTCCAGTTGAAGCACGAATTGCAGCTGGAAGGCCACGTCTTTCAGACCGAGACCGATACCGAGATCATCGCCCACCTGGTGGAGAAGCACTTCGCGGGCAACCTGGAAGACGCGGTACGCACGGCTGTGAAAGAGCTGACCGGCGTGTTCGCGCTGGCGGTAATTGCGCGTTCCGATCCGTTCAAGATCGTGGCCGCGCGCATGGGACCACCGGTAGTGATCGGGATTGGCGACGATGAGTATTTCATCGCGAGCGACGTGCCGGCGATCCTCTCGCACACGCAGGATATGTTTTTCCTGGCGGATGGCGATCTGGCGGTGCTGACTCCGGCGGGTGTGCAGTTGAGCGATTTCGACGGGCAGAAGGTCCACCGGCAGGTGTCGCATATTCTCTGGAACCCGATCGAAGCGGAAAAGGGCGGCTATCAGCACTTCATGCTGAAGGAGATCTTCGAGCAGCCGCGCGCGGTGCGGGATACCACACTGGGGCGCGTGGGGCAGGAGACAGGGCGGATCTTCCTGGACGAGATGGAGATCGTGCCGGCCGAGTTTGCCGCCTTCCAGCAGGTGAAGATCATCGCGTGCGGCACCAGTTGGCACGCGGCGCTCTCCGGCAAGTTCATGATCGAGAAGCTGGCGCGCATCCCGTGCGAGGTGGATTACGGCAGCGAGTTTCGCTACCGCGACCCCATTCTATTGCCGGGCACGCTGACGATTGTGATCTCGCAATCCGGCGAAACGGCGGACACGCTGGCGGCGCAGCGCGAGGCGAAACGCAAGGGTTCGCGGACGCTCGCGATTTGCAACGTGGTGGGCTCCATGATCCCTCGCGAGGCGGCGGGTACGGTGTACACGCACGCCGGTCCGGAGATCGGGGTGGCGTCCACCAAGGCTTTCACGTGCCAGCTCACGGCGCTTTTCATTCTGGCGATGTACCTGGGGCAGGCCAATGGCGCCCTGAATTCGGAACAATCGCAGGTGCTGGTGCAGGAACTGGTGCACCTGCCGGGCAAGCTGGAGACCGTGCTCTCTCACGACCGCGACTACGAAATTCTGGGGAAGGAACTGCACCGCTCCACGGATTTCCTGTTCCTGGGCCGGGGCGTGCACTTCCCGATTGCCCTGGAAGGGGCGCTCAAGCTGAAGGAGATCTCCTACATCCACGCCGAGGGCTATCCGGCGGGAGAGATGAAGCACGGGCCGAATGCGCTGATCGATGAAAAGTTGCCGGTGGTGGTGCTGGCGACGCACGATGCCACGAGCGAAGAGAGTTGCCTGCTATATGACAAGACGCTCTCTAACATTCAGGAAGTGAAGGCGCGCGATGGCATTGTGGTGGCGATCGTGACGGAGGGCGACGATAAGGTGCATAAGATCGCGGACCATGTGATCGAGATACCGGCCTCTTCGGAACTGCTATCGCCGATTCTGGAGATAGTGCCGCTGCAACTGCTGGCGTATCACATTGCGGTGCGGCGCGGCTGCGATGTGGATCAGCCTCGCAATCTGGCCAAAAGCGTAACAGTGGAATAACTTCGAAATAACGGGTGCGGGGAAGCGATTGAGCCCGGCCGATTATTGTTTGCGGGGCAGGGTGACCACGATGGTGCCGCTTTCCCCCGCCGGTGAGGGCGCGGCCACTTCCCCGCCGGTCACGATCAGGGGACGCGGCGCGGGCTTGGCGGCTGATACTGCCGGAGTTGCTGCAAGCGTTGCTGCCAGAGTTGCGCGTTGCGCGGCGATCGCTTGTTGCAGTTCGGCTTCGGAGATTGAAAAGGCGATTTTCCAGGTGTCTGCGTGATGCTGGATATCCAGCTTCGCGGCTTCGGCGCCGCGGGAAAGCATCGGCGTGGCGCCCAAGCTGGCGCCGGTGGGCAACCCGGCCGACCAGCAGATCGTGGCGGCCATTCCCCAGCCG
>CAIRBY010000800.1 GCA_903876865.1 uncultured Acidobacteriia bacterium | reverse complement strand
GCCGCTCGTGATCACGGGCATTCTGCTCGGCTTCGCCATGATCATGTTCAAGGTGCGCAGCCCGATGCTGGTGGCGATCGGCATGTACCTGCCCATCGGCACCACCAGCGCCATCTTCATCGGCGGCATGATCCGCTGGGCCACGGACACGCTGCGCAAGCGCTCGCAGTTCAACGAAGCGCAGAACGCGCGCGTGGAGAACGTGGGCGTGCTGGTGGCGAGCGGCCTGATCGCGGGCGAAGCGCTTTCGGGACTCGTGATCGGCTGGTTCAACTACCAGTACGGCAAGCTGCCCTCGGTGTTCGAGCACCCGTCGTATCTGGCCGGTGTGGTGGTAATGGCGCTGCTCGCGCTGGTGCTGATCCGCATCCCGCTCTCGCAGGCCGGCGACCCCAACGAACCCGCGCCCCCGACGGCTATGATGTAGGTATGAGGCCGCGCGACACATCCCCCGAAGCGTGGAAGGTGTGGCTGGACGTGCTCCGGAAGTTGTCGCCGGAACAGCGATTGGAGCGCACCTGCCAGGCCTCCGCTTTGGTGCGCTCGTTCGGTATGGCTGGCCTGCGGCAGCAATATCCTTGCGCCGGCGAACGGGAACTCTTCCTGCGCGCGGCACAACGGAACCTCGGCGGCGAACTCTATCACAGGATCTACGGCGCGGAACTGCCGTTGTGACCGATTCGCTCGAAACCGGCCTGCAGCAGGTGGCCGGGACACTCCAGTCGCTTGCGATCCCATTTCTGGTGGGCGGCGCACTGGCGTCCTCGGCGCATGGAATTCCCCGCGCGACCTTCAATGCCGATGTATTGGTCGATCTTCTGCCTGAGCAGGCCGACCGGCTGGCAGACGCCCTGGGCAGTGATTGGCACACCGAGGGAATCGGGCCTTCACTCCGAGCCGGCGGGGAGTTCCACCTGGTTCGCGTCCCTACCGCCGCGTGCATTCATCTCTTCCGTGCCGCCACAGCCTTCCACCGGTCAGAACTGGCGCGAGCGCGCAGTTTGGGAGGCGTGCCGTTCGCATCGGTGGAAGACATTCTTCTGGCTAAGTTGCAGTGGTACCGGGATGGAAGAGGGTTCTCCGATTCACAGTGGATGGATATCGGCGGAGTGCTGGCGATGAACGCGGGGATGGATTGGCAGTACGTGGCCGAGTGGGCCGCCACACTCGGTGTCTCCGACCTGTTGGAGCGTGCCCGCGCGGACGTCGAGAAGTAAGCGCGGCGCGCCTCGGGTTTGCCCGGGGCCGTATCCGGAAGCGATAATGCGGTTGAGCCATGCCCCTTCTGCCGCGCCGTTGTGAACCCGTAGCAGTGCTGCTTGTGGCCGTGTGCTGCGGAGCGCAGACAGGGCCACGCGCTGTCGTCGGCGCGATCCGCTGGGACGCGTGGCACGGCGATCGCAGCGAAGTCGGCAAAGCCGTCGAGCGGTCGCTCGCTCCCGCGAAATGGCACGGAAGGCTGCCGTTCTTCGCACGTGTGAACGGCGAGCAGCAGGTGCAGATCGATGGCGCGAACCAGCAGGTGGTGGACCGCGAGATCCAATACGCGCGGACGGCTCGCCTGGACTATTGGGCGTTCCTGATGTACGCGCCGGGCAGCGCGATGAATTACGGCCTGGAGTTCTACCTTTCCAGCACACACAAACGCGGCCTGCGCTTCTGCCTGATTGTGGAGCAGACGCAGTGGCAGAGCCGGGACTCCGCCGAGCAATGGGCGGAGCGCACGGCGGCCCTCATCGCGCGTTCCGAGTACCAACTGGTCGAGGGAGGACGGCCCCTGCTCTATGTGTTGGCGGCCGAGCCAAATAGTGCAGCCTGGGGCGCACGGCATACGGGCGAAGCGCTCGATCTGCTGCGCGCGGCGGCGCGGTCCGCCGGACGCGGAGAGCCCTATGTCGTGATTCTGGATTATCGACCCGCGCGTGCCAGCGAGATGCGCGCGGAGGCCCGCGCCGATGCCATTAGCGCGTACGCCTATCAACGCGGGGGCAGCAACGCACCGTACGCACAACTCGCGCGCGAGGCGGAGCAGTTCTGGCAGGAGTGTGCGGCCACGGGGTCCAGCGTAGTGCCCATCGTGATGAGCGGGTGGGACCGGCGGCCGCGCGTGGAGCACCCCGTCTTCTGGGAGACGTGGCAAAAGCCCAATGTCGATCTCGGGAAGTTCTACGCGCCACCCACGCCCGCCGAGTTGAGTTCGCACCTGCGCGCCGCAGTGACATGGGTCGGGGCACACGCAGCGGCCGCGCCCGCGAAAGCGGTCTTGATCTATGCGTGGAATGAGAACGATGAAGGCGGCTGGCTGGTGCCGACGCTTATGGACGGCAGTTGGAGAGTGCAGGCCGTGAGGCGGGCGTTGCAGAGTCAGTAGGACGGGCTGGGAAGCCCGTCCTACCGGGGTTGAAAGTGGGCTTTACCCGCTCATGGAGCCGAGGAATTCGCCGTTGCTGCGCGTCTTCACCAGCTTGTCGAGGAGCAGTTCCATCGTCTCCACGGGAGACAAGGGATTGAGCACCTTGCGGAGGATCCACACGCGGTTGAGTTCGTCCTTCGGCAGGAGCAACTCTTCCTTGCGGGTACCGCTCTTGTTGATGTCGATGGCCGGGAACACGCGCTTATCCACCAGTTTGCGTTCCAGGTGAATTTCCATGTTGCCGGTACCCTTGAACTCTTCGAAGATCACGTCGTCCATGCGGCTGCCGGTATCGATCAACGCAGTAGCGATGATGGTCAACGAACCGCCCTCTTCGATGTTGCGTGCCGCTCCGAAGAAGCGCTTCGGACGCTGCAGCGCATTGGAATCCACACCGCCGGAGAGGACTTTGCCGCTGGGCGGAACGATGGTGTTGTAGGCGCGAGCGAGGCGCGTGATGGAATCCAGCAGGATCACCACGTCGCGCTTGTGCTCGACCAGGCGCTTGGCCTTTTCGATCACCATTTCGGCCACCTGCACGTGGCGCGTGGCGGGCTCGTCGAAGGTCGAACTGATGACTTCGCCGCGCACGCTGCGCTGCATATCGGTGACTTCTTCCGGGCGCTCATCGATCAATAGAACGATCAGCGTGACTTCCGGATGGTTGGTGGTGACGGAGTTGGCGATGCTCTGGAGCAGCATCGTCTTACCGGTACGGGGAGGCGATACGATCAGACCGCGCTGCCCTTTACCGATTGGGGTCAGCAGGTCCATCACGCGGCCGGAGTAGTTGTCGCGGACCGTCTCGAGCTTGAGCCGCTCATTGGGATACAGCGGCGTCAGGTTATCGAAGAAGATCTTGTTGCGGGCTTCCTCTGGCGGTTCGAAGTTGATGGCGTCGACTTTGATCAGGGCGAAGTAGCGCTCGCCTTCCTTGGGCGGGCGGATCTGGCCGCTGATGGTATCGCCGGTGCGCAGATCGAAACGGCGGATCTGGCTGGGCGAGACGTAGACATCGTCGGGACCGGGCAGGTAGTTGTACTCGGGGGCGCGCAGGAAGCCGAAGCCATCCGGCAGACATTCGAGTACGCCTTCGCTGAAGATCAGGCCGCTCTTCTCGGCCTGGGTCTGGAGGATTTTGAAGATCAACTCCTGCTTACGCAGGCCGGCGGCGCCAGGGATGTTCATCGTCTTGGCGACGTCGTTGAGCTTCTGAATGGTCATGTCCTTCAGCTCGACCAGGTCGAGCGTCGGGGTACCGCTCTTGGCGGCCTGCGCGGAGCCCTGTTTGCGGCGGACCGCGCCCAGGTGTTCCGCACCCGGAGCCGCGTCATTGACGGGCTCGGCGGCGGGCGCCGGGGTGGTTGCCGCGGCAGGCGCCGGGGAGGCAACGGGCGGGGCGAGGGGCTTGGGCTCTGCAGCCGGTTTCGGTTCAGCGGCAGGCTTGGGCTCTGCTGCTACCGGTTTGGTTTCCACGGATTTCGGTTCCGAATGCTTTTCGGCCGGTTTCGCTTCAGAAGCCTTCGCTTCCGACGGCGCAGCGGCGGCGGCTGCCGATTTGGAGACGCGCTCTCTGTGAGGCTTTTCCGTCGGGGTTTCGGGGGCGCTTTCGCGGGTGGGTGTTTTTTCGGTGGGCTTTTCGGATTGTTCCTGCGGCAGGTTAGATCCTACCGGGATTGAAGTGTTTTCGTTATTACTTGCCAAATTTCCCTCACTCCCCGGCCACTGAGGGCCGAGAACGGCAACGGATCCACGCCTTCCTCCCGGATGGCGCGCAATCCGCGCTCTTGCTCAGATTGATTCAACTTATCCATCTTTGTTGCCACTACTATGTACGGCCTGCCGTAATGCTCCAGCCACTGCTTCAGATCGAGATCTTTCTCCATCCATCCGCGGCGGGTATCCAGCACAATGCAGGAAAGCATCAGGCTCTCTCTATCTTGCAAATACTGATCGATCAAAATTTTCCACTGTTCCGTGAAGCCCTTGGGAACCCTGGCGTATCCGTAGCCGGGAAGATCGACGAAATAATACTGTTCATCGACACGATAAAAGTTAATGGTTTGCGTACGACCCGGTGTATTACTCGTGAAGGCAAGCTTCTTGTAGCCGGTGAGGGCGTTAATCAGGCTGGACTTGCCTACGTTACTCCTACCAAGGAATGCAACCTCCGGCAAGCGGTCGGAGGGGAACGTGTCCGGCTTGCCTGAGCTTACTACAAATTCTGCTTTCAAGGAACTCATGGGGATTCAATACCAGGTGAACCGGGCGGAGTCTCCCCCGCCCGAATCCCCTAATGCGCGACCGTTTCTTCGGCGGACTTGGGAGTCTCCGCACTCAACTCCGGCGGAATCGGCAGAGCCACGATTTCCCGTTCCAGAGCGATCTTCAAGACCTCGTCCATCGATTCGACGAAATTCAACTTCATGGTCGATTTAATAGCGTCCGGAATATCCGGCAGGTCCTTCTCATTGTCTTTCGGCATGATCGCTTCCACGATCCCATGCCGGTGCGCCGCCATCAGCTTTTCCTTCAAACCGCCGATGGGCAGCACCTTGCCGCGTAGGGTAATTTCTCCGGTCATGGCCAGATCGCCACGCACCGGAATCTTGGTGAGCGCGCTCAGAATGGTGGTGGCAAGCGTAATGCCGGCCGACGGACCATCCTTCGGAATGGCGCCCTCCGGGATGTGAATGTGCACATCCAGGTTGCGGTAGAAATCGCGCGGCAGGCCGAGCGAAAGCGCGCGCGAGCGAATGTAACTCATCGCCGCCTGCGCCGATTCCTGCATCACCTCACCCAACTTACCGGTAATGGTGAGCTTGCCCTTGCCTTCCATGAGCGTGCACTCGACCGTCAGCAGTTGCCCGCCGACTTCGGTCCACGCCAGACCCGTAGCTGCGCCGATCTCATTCTTCTTATCGGTCACCAGGTCGCGATATTTCCAGGGACCGAGCAACTCCGGCACCTTGGCGCCGTTGATGACGGCCTTGGCGAGTTTCTTGTGGTCCTTGCCGCTCTCCGCGTTGACTACCTGGCGGGCGATTTTGCGGCAGACGTTGCCGATCTCGCGTTCCAGGTTGCGGACGCCGGCTTCGCGGGTGTAGTACTGAATCAGCGAATTGACGCCTTCGTCCTGGAAATCGATCTGGCTGGCATCGAGGCCGGTGGCTTCGATCTGTTTCTTCACCAGGAACTTCTTGGCGATTTCCATCTTCTCCAGTTCGGTATAGCCGGAGAGGCGGATGACTTCCATGCGGTCCTGCAGCGCCGCCGGGATGGTGTGCATCACGTTGGCGGTGGCCACGAAGAAGACCTGGCTGAGATCGTACTCCACGTCGAGGTAGTGATCCACGAACATGAAGTTCTGCTCGGGATCGAGCACTTCGAGCAGGGCCGCGCTGGGATCGCCGCGGAAATCCATGGCCATCTTATCGACCTCATCCAGCATGAAGACCGGGTTCCGAGTGCCCGCCTTCTTCATCATCTGAATGATCTGGCCGGGGAGCGCGCCGATGTAGGTGCGGCGGTGGCCGCGGACTTCGGCCTCATCGCGCACGCCGCCGAGCGACATGCGTACGAACTTGCGTCCGGTGGCCTTGGCGATGGACATGCCGAGCGAGGTCTTGCCGACGCCGGGAGGTCCGACGAAGCAGAGGATCGAGCCCTTGGGATTCTTGACCAGGCGGCGCACGGCGAGGAATTCGAGGATGCGCTCCTTGATCTTTTCGAGGCCGTAGTGATCGCTTTCGAGCACGCTTTCGGCAAACTTGAGATCGCGGATTTCCTTGGATTTCTTCTTCCATGGCACCGCGAGCAGCCAGTCCAGGTAGTTGCGGCTGACGGTGGATTCGGCGGACATGGGCGGCATATTTTCCAGCCGCTTGAGTTCCGCCATGGCCTTCTCCTGCGCGTCGGCGGTCATGCCGGCTTCCTCGATGCGCCGCTTCAGCTCATCGATTTCGCTCTTCTCGCCGCGGCCGAGTTCCTTCTGGATGGCCTTGATCTTCTCGTTGAGGTAGTATTCCTTCTGCGCCTTTTCCATCTGGCGCTTCACACGGCCCTGAATGGTGCGATCGACATTGAGCTTTTCGATTTCGATGTCGAGCATTTCGGCCACGCGCGTGAGGCGGTCGATGGGATCGAAGATTTCCAGCAGTTCCTGTTTCTCTTCGATGGTGAGTTGCAGGTTGGCGCCCACGGTATCGGCGAGTTTGCCGGGCTCATCCACGCGGATGGCGGCGACCATGGTCTCGTAGTTCAGATTCTGGCTGAGTTTGACGTACTGTTCGAAGAGGCTGGTGACGCGGCTGATGAGCGCGTCGAGTTGCGGACCGGCTTCGACTTTGTAGGTGGACGTGCGGACGGCGGCGCGGAAGAAGCCTTCGTCATCGGCGACCGAAACTACCTTGGCGCGCTCCACGCCCTCGACCAGGACTTTGATGTTGCCGTCCGGCAGTTTGAGGCTCTGGACAATGTTGACGATGGTGCCGACGCTGTAGATTTCGTTGGGCTTGGGTTCATCGATCGAGGCGTCGTGCTGGGTGGCGAGGAAGATTTTCTTATCCCCGGCCATGGCCTCTTCGAGCGCACGGACGCTCGATTCACGCCCCACCACGAACGGAGTCATCATGTACGGAAAGATGACTACGTCGCGGATGGGCATCATCGGCAGACGTTTCGTATCTGATTTTTCCTTCGAAGTAAGCATTATTCTCCCCAGGGGGAATCACTGCCCCCCTGTCCCCAGATGCGATCTGTTGCGGAAACTGCTGTTGCGGAAACCTGCTCGCAAAAACCAGGGTTAACCGGCCTTTTCCAATATTGTAAGACTGATTTTCTGTGTGAGCACCATCTCTTTGGTCACCTGGAACTCGCGTACCTTCTTGTACGAGGGCAGGTAATACATGAGATCGAGCATCAGGTCTTCGAGAATCATGCGCAATCCGCGCGCCCCGACTTTGCGCTCCATGGCGAGATCGGCGATGGCTTCGGTGGCTTCCTCGCTGAACTTGAGGCGGACGTTTTCAAACTCGAAGAGCTTCTGATACTGCTTGATGATGGCGTTCTTGGGCTTGGTCAGGATCTGGATCAGGGCCGAACGGTCCAGATCTTCCAGCACCGCGCTCACCGGCAGGCGGCCGATGAATTCCGGGATGAACCCGAACTTGATGAGATCGATCGGCTGCGCCTGCGTGAGCAGATCGATATCGCGCCGTCCGCTGACACTGTTGTTGCGGACGCCGGGCTTATCCTCTTCCTGCAGGAAGCCCATGGATTTCTTGCCGGTGCGCCGCGCGATCACCTTCTCCAACCCGACGAAGGCTCCGCCGCAGATGAAGAGGATGTTGGTGGTGTCTACAGGTGTAAATTCCTGATGCGGGTGCTTGCGGCCGCCCTGCGGCGGGACATTGGCAACCGTGCCTTCCAGGATCTTCAACAGCGCCTGCTGCACTCCCTCGCCCGAGACATCGCGGGTGATGGAGGGGTTTTCGTCCTTCCGGCAGATCTTATCGATTTCATCGATATAGATGATGCCTTGCTGACACTTCTGCACGTCGCCATCGGCGGCCTGCAGGAGTTTGAGAATGATGTTCTCGACGTCTTCGCCGACATAGCCGGCTTCGGTCAGGGTGGTGGCATCCACGATGGCGAAGGGAACGTCCAGGATCTTGGCCAGGGTCTGGGCCATCAGGGTTTTCCCTGTGCCGGTGGGGCCGATCAACAGGATATTCGACTTCTGTAGTTCTACCTCGGAGTTACGCATGCGGTTCATGTGAATCCGCTTGCAATGGTTGTAGACCGCCACCGCGAGTTTCTTCTTGGTGGCCTCCTGCCCGATCACGTACTGATCCAAAAACTCTTTTACTTCCAAAGGTTTAGGGATCTTGTTCGGGGTTCCGGAAGGAGCTTCGACCTTGTCATCCTCGAGGATGGAATTGCAGACAGCGATGCACTCGTCGCAAATGTAGGCCCTGGGATAGTCGCTCGGAGAAGAGATGAGTTTTCCGACTACGTCCTGACTCTTGTGACAAAACGAACACCGTAAAGCATCATCGGATCCGGCACGCTTCACGCAGATTTCTCCTCTTCCGCCGCTGGCAAAGCCCCGTCAGGGTAGAAACTCGCCTTCAAATTCATCTTCATTATCGCCTGAATGGGAAATCTTAGCAATGTACCCTGCGGATAGCCGGGTTATTCCGCCGCATCGGCAGCGGATTCGCTGCCGGAATTGGCGCCCGATTCGGCGGGCGTCTCGACATCCGGTTCGGCGACCTTACGGGCGCGTTCGAACAGGAAGTTGAGGGTCTTGTCGGTCTGAATGTGGCTGGCGATGCGGCCGAGCGTGCCATCCTTCTCGAATTCCATGTGCACGGCGGCGACGGGTTTGCGCTGCTGGCGGGCGATCTTCTCGACCTCGGCATCGACTTCGTCGCGGGTGGCGTGGATGCTCTCGCGCTCGCTGACCTTGCCGAGCAGGAGGGAAGCCTTCACCTCGCGGATGGCTTTGCCGCGCTGCGATTCCTTCACCTTGTTCCAATCCAGCTTCAACTGGCTGGGATCGATGCCCTGCTCCGCCATGGCGCGCAGGCTCTGTTCGACGCGGTTGCGGATCTGGCGTTCGACGAAGGCTTCGGGGACGGGGAACTCGTGGGCGTCCACGAGCTTATCCACGAGCTTGTCTTTGGCCTTCTGCTGGGCTTCGTACTGGCGCTGGCCGAAGATGCCCTTGCGGATGGCTTCCTTGAGTTCGTCGACGGTGCGGTAATCGCCGAGTTCCTGGGCGAATTCGTCGTCGAGTTCGGGCAGTTCCTTGCGGCGCAAGCCCTTGAGCTGGGCGTGGAATTTGACGGTGCGTCCGGCGAGTTTCTCGGAGCCGTAATCGGCGGGGTAGGTGACGTCGAAATCCTTCTCATCGCCGGGGTTGAGGCCGCGGAGGTTTTCGGTGAAGGCGGGGAAGGTATCCTTGGCGCCGATTTCGAGCACCATCTCATCCGTCTTGACCGGGTCGCCTTCGACGCCTTCGACGCTTTCCAGAGAGACTACGGCGTGATCGCCGTCTTCGACGGGGCGCGGGTCGATATTGATGTACTGGGCCTTCTGTTCGCGCAGTTCTTCGACGCGCTTGGAGATATCGGCATCGGTGACTTCGGGATCGAGGTAGGAGACTTCCAGGTCCGTATACTCGCCGAGGGTGATCTCCGGGATGACTTCGAAGGTCGCGGTGAACTTGAGCGGGGCGAAATCGTGGAAGTGAACGTCGGTGATATCGGGGGTGCCGATCGGGTTGAGGTTCTCCACTTCCAACTGCTTCTGCAGGTGGACGGGGATGAGATTTTCCAGCACCTGCTGGCGGATATCGCCGGCAAACTGCTTGCGGATCAGGGTGGCAGGCGCCTTCCCGGGACGGAATCCAGGCAGCTTGGCCCGCTTCTGGACGCTATCGACGACGCGGCTGGTCTCGCTCTCCACTTCTTCCACGGGGATGGAGATTTCGAGCGAGTGTTTGCAACCTTCTACTAGAGCCAAGTGGATTTAACCTCGGGGGCGGAGATGTTGGTTTACACCAAATCGGGCAGATACCAGGAATGGTGTAAACCAAATTATAACACGGGCCTTGGGCGGCGAAAGGGTTGGCAGGCGGAACCGCCTACCCTACAATCGCGAGGGTTGGCAGGCGAAAGCGCCTACCCTACAATCGCGAGGGTTGGCAGGCGGAAGCGCCTACCCTACAATCGCGAGGGTTGGCAGGCGAAAGCGCCTACCCTACAATCGCGAGGGTTGGCATTGCGGAGAGGCGGGGACGGGCCGGGAGGCCTGTCCTACCCTACCAGTTTTTCGAATTTGGAGCCGGGGCGGACGATGGTCTGATTGCGCTCGGGTCCGGTGGAGACGCAGCCGACTTCGACGCCGGTGCAGCGTTCGAGGAAGGCGATGTACTCTTTGGCCTTCGCGGGGAGTTCGTCATAGTTGGAGATGCCGAAGGTGGAGGTGTTCCAGCCGGGCATCTGCTCGTAGACGGGTTGGATGCGGGCGATTTCGGAGACGGTCGCGGGCATGCCGGTGATTTCCTTGCCATCGATGCGGTAGGCGACGCAGACGGGGATGGTTTCGAAGGCGTCGAGCACGTCGAGCTTGGTGACGCAGAGGCTATCGAAGCCATTGATATCGGCGGTGTAGCGGAGCAGGGGAACATCGAACCAGCCGCAGCGGCGGGGGCGGCCGGTGACGGCGCCGAATTCCTTGCCGCGCTGGCGGATGAGTTCGCCGGCCTCATCGAAGCTCTCGGTGGGGAAGGGTCCGCCGCCGACGCGGGTGATGTAGGCCTTGGAGACGCCGAGCACGCCGCCGATGCGGGTGGGGGCGACGCCGGTACCGGTGCAGGCTCCGCCGGCGCTCGCGCTGGAGGAGGTGACGAAGGGGTAGGTGCCATGGTCGATATCGAGCATGGTGCCCTGGGCGCCTTCAAAGAGGATGGATTTTCCGTCGCGGATGGCCTGGTTGAGGAGCGAAACGGTATCGCAGACCATGGGCCGGATGCGCTCGGCGAAGGCTTCGTACTCGGCGCGGATGGCGGGGAGATCGAGTTCGCTATCGATGCCGAGGGCGCGGGCGATGGTGACCTTTTCGGCCATGATGGTGTCGTACTGAGCGCGGAAGAATTCGGTATCGAGGAGGTCGGCGATGCGGATGCCGCGGCGGGCGATCTTATCCTCATAGCAGGGACCGATGCCGCGCGAGGTGGTGCCGATGGAGACGCGGCCTTCCCGGCCTTCGGACATTTTTTCCATCATGCGATGTGCGGGAAAGAGCACGTGCGCGCGGGTGCTGATGAAGAGATTCCGGGAGACCGGTACGCCGACCGATTCCAGAGTTGCAATTTCGCTGAGCAGGGCGGCGGGGTCGATGACCAGCCCGTTGCCGATGACGGCCTGCTTGCCCGGGCGCAGGATGCCGCTCGGAATCAGCTTCAGAACAAACTTTTTCTCGCCGATGAAGACGGTGTGTCCGGCATTGTGGCCGCCCTGATAGCGCACCACCATATCGAACCGCTCCGCGAAAAGATCGACGATCTTGCCTTTGCCCTCATCGCCCCACTGCGAGCCGAGGATAATTACGTTTCCCATTTTGACCAAACCTATCTAGTTTACCGCATTCGGGGGGCCAAAAGCGGGGAAACGGAAAAGCGGACCTAAACCTCTCCAGGAGGTGTCTGACCGTGATACGCTGCTAATTTATGCAGATTTCCGAGGTCTACCTGGGGCTGGGCAGGGATGCGTTCACGAAGCTGATTCGCGGCATCTCGATTGGCAAGTTGAAGACGTACCAGATTTACGAAGGGTTCAAAGTGCGGGCGCACCTGACGAAAGTCAATACGGAAGCGCTACGCAACGCGACACCCAAGCTATGGGACAGGATCTCCGGCGGCGACGACGATTTCGCGCGGGATCTGGCGCAGGCGATTCTGGTATCCCACCTGGACCTGATTTCCGCTGTGCTCGATTTCCTCAATGTCCCGCATGAGAACGGCTTTTTCGCCAAGGACATGGACGCAGCCCCGTATTTCACGGCGGGCTGGGAGGAGCGGGTGGCGGAGAAGTTCCGCGAAGAATATCCGGAAGCACTGCTGTTGTTTTATATCAATCATTTGCGTTGGGAACTGCTGGGAGCCACGGATATTTTCCGCCCGGTGTCGCCCAACGCCGCATAGTTCGGTTAGCCGCGTGCAGTAAAAGTGTACAACCATGACGGTGTCGGAAACGAACCTATACAACCGCAAGAACAACCTTACCGTCAAGCCTGTGCAAGTCTATTCGTTTTACACAGATCCACTGGGCCACAACGAACTGGGACTGATTCGTACCCAAAGTCTGGGTGTCGGGTTTTGCCCCACATTTCAGTCCGTTTGGGCCATTTCACCCATACCGACCCAAGTAGTTTCCGGAACTGCCAAGTCGCTTTACTCCGAGAGGTGCCTGACATGAATCACTGTGATTTTCATTATTCCCATTTACTACCCAAGAAGCCTGGGATTCTCCCGTTAGAGGAGACGATGGCGAAAAAGTGCCGCCGATGCGGCGCTGAGTTCATCACCCGTTCGCGCATCCGGAAACGTTGCGACGCATGTCAGACCGTGGTCTCGGCGGAGAAGCAGAAGAAAGCCAACGAGAGATTGAAGGCTCGTCGCGCCGCCCGGCGCATGTGCCTGGTGAAGGCAAACTAGCAGTTTGTCGTTGAGGAACGCGCGGTGGCGCCGGAGAATGGTGCTGCCGCAGCAGCCACTGATGTAGTACCCACTGATGCCGCCCGTGGCCATTGGGAATTTGTCAATTCCCCTGGTTTCCGCGGCAGAAGCGGGTGTATGGATTCGCAGGAAAAGTAAGAGCGAGCAGGCCACTGCCACCGGGCGATGTAGAAGAGAGCGTTGCGGCGGCCAGGGGCTTCGCGGACTTTTCGCCGTGCGTATCCTGGCCGCCAATGGCTTGAGGGCATCTACGAAGACGTAGGAACCGGGCTTTATGGCCCCTCGAGCGTCCACTCGTTTCGATGCATCCTCTCTGAATCCGATGGGCGGGCGAT
>CAIRBY010000799.1 GCA_903876865.1 uncultured Acidobacteriia bacterium | reverse complement strand
TCGAGCCTGCACCATGGCGTGCTGGCGATGAGCCCGGATATTGCGGGGCTGGTGCAGACTTCGACGAATCTGGCCACGGTCACGAGCGCGGGGGGCGTGCTCACGCTCGGCACGAGCCAGCGCAGCCCGATCGAGAGCCACAAACTGGCAGCGGCGCGGATGGTGATCGATGTCCTGCGGCTGGCGGGCTTCACGGTGGAGAGCAAGGGGGGCTACCCCGGCTGGAAGCCCGAACCCGGGAGCGAACTGGTGCGCCTGGCGCAGGCCGCGCATCAACAGGTGGCGGGCGGCGCGGCGGAACTGATCGCGATGCACGCGGGCCTGGAATGCGGCGTGATCGGGGAGAAGTATCCTGGGATGCAGATGATCTCTTTCGGTCCGCAGATTGTGGATGCGCATAGCCCGACGGAGCGCATCAAGATTTCCTCGGCGGAGCCTTTTTGGCGCCTGCTGTGCACGCTGCTGGAGCATGTCTGATTTGGACAGGTCTGGCTGGAAGCCGGATCAGACCCTGAACTTCTCGACGGCGCCGCGCAACTGGCTGGAGATGTGCAGGACCTGCTCGGCGCTTTCGCGCACGTGACTGCTGCCGCCCGCCATCTCTGAGGCAGCCTGGTCCACGGAGCCGATATCTTTAGCGATCTCGCGGGAGACGAGCGAGGATTCGGCCACGCGCTCATTGGCTCCGTTGACGCCATTGGAGGCCTCGGCGATATTGCGGGCGATATCCCTGGTGGCCATCGCCTGCTGTTCGATGGCGGCGGCGATGGAGCCGACAATATCGGTGACTTCGGCGATCACGCCGGAGACTTTGGCAATCTCTTCGGTGCCTGCGGCGGTGGACTTCTGCACGTGGGCGATGCGGATCTTGATGTCCTCGGTGGCGGAAGCGGTCTGTTGAGCGAGCGCCTTGATTTCGTTGGCCACGACCGCGAAACCCTTGCCGGCGGCTCCGGCGCGCGCGGCCTCGATAGCGGCATTCAAGGCCAGAAGGTTGGTCTGGGAGGAGATCTCGTTGATGGTCTCGGTGACCTTGCCGATCTCGAGCGCGGACTGGCTCAACTGCTGGATCTGGGCGGTGATGCGCTCGGCCTGCACGGTGGCATCGCGGGTGATGCGGCGCGCCTGTTCGGAGTTGCCGGCGATTTCGCTGATGGTGGCGGTCATCTGATCGGTCGCAGTCGCGACGTTGGTGAGGTTGGCGGTAGCGTCTTCCATACCGGCGGCCACACTGGTGACATTGCTGCTCATCTCTTCGGCGGCGGCGGCCACGGAGTGGGCCTTCTCCGAAGCGTTCCTGGAACCGGCGGTCATCTGGGTGGAACTCGCCTGCAGCGCGGTGGCGGCGGAAGAGAGAACCCCGACTCCGCCGGAGATTTCACGGATCATGTTCCTGAGGTGGGCGGACATGGCCTGCATGGAGCGGGCGAGGGTGCCGATCTCATCGCCGCGGGTGAGGAAGCCCTGCGGGAGTTCCCGCGAAAGGTCGCCGGCGGCAACGGATTCGACGTGGGACACGGCATCGGCCAGAGGCCGGGTGACGCTGCGCACGGCTAGGCCGACCACGGCGAGGGCGAGGCCAAGCGCAAAGCAGGTGCCGAGGATGAGTTTGAGCCGGTAACGGGCAAAACCGGCGATGCGCATATCCAGCACGGCATCGAGTTCGGCGAGCGTCCGCTCCCACAACTCCAGCGAGGCCAGGCTGGCGCGCTCCGAGGCCTGGCGGAACTCCTCGGGTTTGAGCGCGGCGCCGGAGCCGGCAGCGGCGAGCATCTGGACGAGGCGCGGCACATCCGCTTTGTAGCGCAGCGAGGCGGGTTCGATCGCGGTCTTGAGGGTGGGACTCGCGCCGCGGGGGCTGTGCGCGTTCTCTTTGAGGGCGGTCTCCAGATCGCCGGTGATGCGGTCAAAATCCGACTCCTTGAGCATTGCGGCGGAGATCGCCACGGGCAGCAGGTCCGCGGAGGAGTGGCGGCGCGCCTGCAGGAGCTGCTCCACGAGGATGCGCGCCGAGGCGATGCGGGCCAGGGTCTGGGTGGCGGCGACGGAGGTGACATCGGCCAGATAGTAGGAGTCCATCTCCGGGTCCAGGGTGAGGTTGGAGGTGTCTCCGGCGTGGCTGATGATGCCGCGCAGATCGCCTGTCAACTGCTCATAGGCGGTGGCGGCGGCCTGGGGGGAGCCCTCGCGGGTGGCGCGCTGCAGCGCCTGCCATTTGGGAGTGAGATCCGCGACTTTGAGATTCTCGAGACCGGCGGCCTTGAGCGCCTGCTCGGTAAAGCCGAGACGGGCTTCGAGCGTGCGGTTCACGGCGGTGAACTGGCCGAGCAGGCTTTCCACCGCCTGCTGCGCGGCGGCCTGCTGGGTTACGGCATTTCGGGAGGCGGCATCGGGCGCGCCGGCGCGGGTCAAGGAGGCGGCGCGGTACTCGCCCAAGGCCTGGATCAGGCGGACAGCGGGCCGCTGAAACTGATTGCCGGCGACCTCCCCGCGGGCGAATTCGATGCGCTCGGAGAGCTGGTCCACGTTGAAGTAGAACAGCAACGCGAGCGGGAAGGCGAAGCAGCACACTCCGGCCACGAAACGCTGGGCGATACTCAATCGATTCACAAAATTCCGCAACTGGAACATGACTCTCCTAGCAATGGGACGGGAAAGGGCCGTCACCCGTCATATCGGCCGGTAGCGATGAAATTCGAGAGCGGGCGGGCGCGGGGGTAGCGGAGTGAGATAGGCTGTCTGCATGAGAAATGCAATGGCCCTGCCCCGGGACGGGCGGTGCCGCCTGCCAGGGCTTTGGCTGGGTGCGGCACGTCCGTGCACGATTGGGAGGCGGAAACACCTGCCCTACCGGCTTGGGTGGATCGCGCTGACGCTGTTCAGTGCGGCGGCGCAGCAGACTCCGCGCGCCCCGCTGCCGGCCCTGCCGGCGGCGCAATCCCTCCCCAAACCCGGTCCGGCGGGGGACGGCCCGTACGCGCCGCAGGCGATTCTGCCGGGTGGGGTGGTGGTGCCGCTCTTCCCGGCGGGCTCGCCGTTCCTCAACCCGGCGCGGGTGCGGGAGCCGGAGCAGTACAGCATGAGCACGGCCGTGCCGGGGCGGGTCAACAGCATTGTGAACATCCACAATCCCTCGATCGAGGTGCACAGGGTGGAGCGCGGGCTGAACACGGGCGCAGCGGTGATTCTGGCGGCGGGGGGCGGACACAACACATTGAATGTGGGCAGCGAAGCGGCGGATTTCGTGGCTTACTTTTACAACTACGGGGTCAACACGATCATCCTGCGCAACCGCCTGCGGCGGGACGGCTACAACCCGCAGACGGACGAAGTGTATGACACGCTGCAGGCCGTCCGCCTGGTGCGCGCGTATGCCAGGGAGTGGAATCTGGACCCGGCGAAGATCGGGGTGATGGGCTTCTCGGCGGGCGCGGAACTAGCCGCGGCGGCGGCGGTGCTGTACGACGATTTCGACAAGAAGAACGGCGGCGCGGGCGACCCGCTGGCGGGAATCTCATCCCGGCCGGATTTCGCGGGGATCGTGTACCCGGGGCCTTCCCCGTTCGCGCGCAACCGCACCGCGCCCTCGATTCCGCGCAACGTGCCGCCGGCGTTTGTGGTGTGCGGAGCCTCCGGGGACCGCGGGCACGCGGTGTGGGCGATGGAATACTTCAGCGCGATGCTGGGGATCGGGGTGCCGAACATCGAGATGCACCTGTATGGCGTGGGCCGGCACCCGGGAGACGCGCTACCGGACGGGAGCCGGCAATCGGGCGGATTGACGGACCGCAACAATATCCCCTACGGGACGTGGCAGAACCGGTTTATCGACTGGTTTCGGGAGTTGGGCTTCCTGCAGAAGCCGGGGATGGAGACGAAGGCGGCGCGGGATGTAGCGGAGTTTGCCCGTACGCCGGTGAAGTGAGGCGAGGAGGCGAGCCGCCGTCAGTAGGAGAAGGGTACGCCGTTGGCGGCGCGGATGGCGTAGCGCAGGCTTTCGGTCATGCGGTGGGTGATTTCACGCCGTCCCTGACGACGCCGCCAGTAGGCCAGCAGGGTGATGTCTCCCATCGCGAACAGCGTCAAAGCCAGTGTGTCGAAGTGCATGTTCAGATTTGACCATTCCCTGCCAGATCGCACCAGAACCAGCGGTAATGGGGGCGTCCTGGGACTTTTCGGGCAATTCCACAGGGGTGGTTAGGATGCAGTGGTACTACTGTCGCGCATTCCGATATCGACCGTGGAATGGGTGGCCTGGCGGACGGCGTAGCGCAGGCTCTCCGCCATGCGCGAGCGGCGCACGCTGCGGCCATGACGGCGCCGCAGGTAGGCGATCAGCGCGAGGTCCCCGATCGCGAGGAGTGCGAAGAGCAGAGCGTCGGTGTGCATGCTTCCACTCCAGCATGGCGGTCGTGCCGGGCGCCAGAACCGAAGGTAAGGGTGCGGTTCCGGAACTTTCGGGGCGATTGGCGGTACCGGGGGAGGCCATCCGGTACTTTTTGCCGAATTGCGGTACGGGATCCCGGCGCGATAGCGCCGCGATCACCCGGGCATGGCGGCGTGGGGTAGAATAAGACCAACGCCGTCATGTCAGTCCTACGCGTTTTCGCCACCCGTTGTCTCTGCGGCGTGCTCCTTTGCATGCCCGCCACACCTCAGGCCAAGCCTCAGGCAACTCCACCTCAGGCAACTCCATCTCAGGCAACTCCATCTCAGGCAACTCCCCCGCGACCCACGCCTCAACCACCGGCTGCGCAGCCGCAAGGCGGTTCGGACCAGTTGCAGATCAGCGTGGAGGCGAATGAGGTGATCGTGCCAGTGACGGTGACGGACGATAAGGGCCGTTTCGTCAGCAACCTGGTGAAGGAAGATTTCCGGGTACTGGACGAAGGCCGTCCGCAGCGCATCCGCTTTTTCAGCCATGCCGAGAAGCAGCCGATCGTGGCGGGCTTCCTGGTGGATCTGAGCAGCAACTCGCGGATTCACTGGAAGACGTATCAGGACGCGATTCTGGAACTGGTGTGGAACCTGCTGCCGGGGGATAAGCGCTACACGGGCTACCTGATCTCTTTCGCGAATACGGCGGAGATCGCGCAGAACACCACGTGGGATTCGGACAAGATCGCGGATAAAGTGCGCAAGATGAAGCCGGGCGGCGGCTCGGCGCTGTTCGACGCCATCTACCTGGCCTGCACGCGGCGGGATCTGGTGAAGGGCGAGCCTTACGAACCGCGGCGCGTGATCGTGGTGATCGGCGACGGGCACGATAACGCCAGCAAGCACAATCTGGAAGAGGTGCTGGAACTGGCGCAGCGCAACCTGGTGACGATCTACGCGGTGAGCACGATGGCGTTCGGCTTCTCTAACGACGACCAGGACGTGCTCGAGAAGCTCACCCACAAGACCGGCGGACACGTGGAGTATCCGCTGAACACGCTGTACAAGGATGTGAGCGGCTACCTTTCGAATCCCTCCGACGATGGCAATTACGCGCTCACAGTGGGCACGGGCGGGTACGCGGCGCAGATTTCCAACGGCATCATCAAAGCCGTGGGCGGGATCGGCGGCGAGATCACCACGCAGTACATTCTGCGCTACACGCCGGATGTGGATCCGGATGTGAAGGCGCGGCAGTACCGCAAGATCACGGTGGATATCCCCAACCTGCCGGGCGTGAAGATCAGCGCCCGCGAAGGCTACTTCCCGAACGGGGTTCCCGGGGCCACGCCGCCCGCGGAGACCAAGCCTCCGGCGGCGGCTCCGGCGAAACCGGGCAAACTGAACTAAACTGGAAGATGTGACGGCTAGTGCGGGGCCTGGCGTGGTGCCGGGCACGAGTCCCGGCGTGATCCAGATGGGCGGACGGCGCCCGGGCACGTATGTGCTCCTGGAAACCGCCTTGCCGCAACGCCCCGCCTGCGCCATCGGCGTGATTCTGCTGGACGTGGAAAGCGGACGGCCGTGGTTCCGCATGCGGCGCAACTTCGAGAGCATCGCCGCGGCGGAAGACGCCGAAGTGCTGGAGGCGGTGGAAGCGCACATCCGGCAGTGCTTCACGGAATCCGGCGCGGAGAATTTCCTGGGCTCTCTGGAGGATTCGCTTTCGAATGCTCTGCGGGTCAGCGAGCGGCAGACGATTGCGGTGGACTCATTCTCGCGCGCGCTCGACCGCTTGTACCGCGAGCACGTGGAGGATACGGCGGTGGAGCGCTACACCACGCATCTGCCGCTGGTGAGCCTGCGCGCGGCGGCGGGCGGATTGGGCGAAGAGATGGCGGCGGACGTGGAGGAGTGGATTCCCGCGCCCGAGGGCATGCGGCTCTCTCCCGACCTGTTCATCGCGCACGTGGAAGGGCGCTCGATGGAGCCGCGCATTCCCGATGGCAGCCTGAACCTCTTCCGGCTGCATCCGGCGGGCTCGCGGCAGGGGAAGATTCTGTTGATCGAGCGCTTCGGGGTACTGGACGAGACGGCGCGCTACACCGTGAAGCGGTACACCAGCCGCAAGGTCTACACGAGCGGAGGCGACCCCGGTGAAGAGGAGTGGCGGCACGCGCAGGTGCGGCTGGAACCGCTGAACCCGGAATTCGAAGCGTGGGATGTGGACCCGGAAGGCTTCGCGGTGGTGGCCGAATGGTTGCGGACGATTGAGTAGGGTCCGCGACAGCGTGAGACGGCTGCTGTTGGAGTGGTACGGCAGAGGCCATCGCGCGCTTCCCTGGCGCAAGTCGCGCGACCCGTACGCCATCTGGCTCAGCGAGATCATGCTGCAGCAGACGCGCGCGCAGGCGGCGATCCCTTACTACGAACGGTTTCTGGAGCGCTTTCCAGATGTAGCGCAACTGGCGGCGGCGCGGGAAGACGAGGTGCTGGCGCTGTGGAGCGGCCTCGGCTACTACTCGCGGGCGCGCAACCTGCATCGCGCGGCGCGGCGGATGGCGGAGGCGGGCGGCTTTCCGAGGGAGTACGAGGCCATCCGCGCGTTGCCCGGGATTGGCGATTACACGGCGGCGGCGGTGGCGAGCATCGCCTTCGACCTGCCGCACGCAGTACTGGACGGCAACGTGCTGCGGGTGGTGGCGCGGATGCGGAACGACGCGGCGGATATTGGCAGCGGACGCACGCGCGAGCGCTTCCGCGCGGTGGCGCAGGGGTGGCTGGAAGAGACGCACGCGGGTCCGGCCAAGCAGGACATGCCCGCGGGGCAGTTCAATCAGGCGCTGATGGAGTTGGGGGCGACGGTGTGCGTGCCGCGCAATCCGCTGTGCCTGCTGTGTCCGGTGGCGGGGCTGTGCCAGGCGCGCGCGGCGGGCACGGTGGCGCAGTTGCCGGTGAAACTGCGCAAGACGGCGCCGGTGCAGTTGGAGGGCGTGCTGCTGGTGGTGCGGAATCGCGGGAGGATTCTGCTGCGGCAGCGGGATGCGGCGTCCACCCGCATGGCTGGATTCTGGGACCTGCCCGCGCCCGGGGAGTTGCCCGGCGCCGCGCTCGGCGAACGGATCGGCGAGATTCGCCACACCATCACGCACCATCATTACCGGCTGGAGGTGCGTCATGCCTCCGCGCGGAAGCCGCGCGACGAGGCCTTCCGCTGGTTCAGCGTGGTGGAACTCGACACGATTCCGTTCAGCACAACGGCGCGAAAAGGCCTGAAACTGGCCGGGATCGTGCCGAAGTTGTGAGAGTTTGGTAAAAGCCGCAACATGAAGCGGTTTTCACGTCGGGGATCGAGTAAATTACAGATATTCAGTGTTGATAAAGGGTAGACATGCAACGTAACCGGAAAGTGTTGTTCGGGAAAATCGCGGTGGTGATGGCAGCCTTGCCGATCCTCTTATGGGCCTATGAATATGGCCCGGACCCTGGCTATACCAATGCCCCCGGCGATTCGGGAACCTGCATCCAATCCGGTTGCCATGTGGGCACGGTGAATACCGGCGGCGGCGGGGTGACGGTGACCTTTCCCAACGGGACGAGCTATGCACCGGGCGTGAAGCAGCACCTGGTAGTGACCATCTCCGACCCGACGAAACGCAGTTGGGGCTTCCAATTGACGGCGAAGGTCGGCACGGGCAGCACGATGGCCGGAAGTTTCGCGTTCTCCGACGCCAACACGCTGCTGATGTGTTCGGCGGCGGACTTCCACGTGTTTCAGTCGCATTGCCAGAACAACAAGTCGGATTCCTGCTTCGATGCGACCACCACGTGCCCGGCGAACCAGCCGCTGCAATACATCGAACATAGTCTGACCGGCTACTCGGCCACACGCACCACGTCGGGCTCGGCGAGCTACAGCTTCGATTGGACCCCGCCGGCGACCAACGTGGGCAACATCAACATCTACGTCTCCGGCAATGCCGGGGTCGGGACGGTGTCTCCGAATCAGAACAACACGAACGTCTACACCAAGTCCTACACGCTGGTGCCGCAGGCTGCCGGCGGCGCGCCCACCATTTCGGCGGGGGGTGTGGTGAACGGAGCCAGTTTCGTCTCCGGCATTGTGCCGGGATCGTGGCTGACGATTCAGGGCACGAACCTCGCGACCGGACTTCCGGCGCAGGGCTTCGACACGTGGGACAAGGCGATCGTCGGCGGGAAACTGCCCACGGTGCTGGATGGGAATAGCGTGCTGGTGGCCGGCAAACCGGCATATGTCTATTTCGTGAGCCCCACGCAGATCAACGTGCAGGCGCCGGATGTGGGCACTGGCCCGGTTCCGGTGACAGTGACGAACGCCAACGGGACGAGCGCCGCGGTAACGGCCACGGTGGCGACCACCGCACCGGCATTCTTCCTCTGGCCCAACAGCCAGGCAGTGGCCACGCGCGCAGCGGACAACAGCTTCGCGATGAAGGCGGGCACGTATGCCGGGCTGACCACGGCTGCGGCCAAGCCGGGCGAAGTGCTAATCCTGTGGGGCACGGGCTTCGGTCCCACGAGCCCCGTGGTAGCGGCGGGCATACAGGTGCCGAGCGACAAGCTCTACAGTTGCAGCACGGTGAGCGTGAAGCTGGGAACGACGAGTCCGGCGGTCTACGGCTGCGCGCTTTCGCCGGGCTATGCGGGGCTGTATCAGGTGGTGATCACGCTACCCTCGACGATGGCGGACGGCGATTATCCGCTGGTGGCCACGGTGAACGGCGTCAGTTCCCCGAGCGGCGTGGTGCTCTCGATTAAGAACTAAGCGTATGGGCCGCGGATAAATCTGGCGCGGCAAGTCGGGCCGGCGTAGATTCGAGTTCTTCGTGGCGCAGGCATTCGTGCCTGCCGTCTCGACATTGGTGTCGAGATTGCTTTTTTCCGCGGGCAGGGGAAAGGCCGCCGAGACGAATCTCGGCGCTGCAGGCAAGAATGCCTGCGCCACGAGCACTAAGCGTATTTGCCACAGATGAACACAGATCAACACGGTTAAAACCAAAACGGATTCGCTCTGCGTTATCCGTGTTTATCCGTGTTCATCTGTGGCCCATAATTCCTGCTCCGCCGCGCTACCATGCGTAGAGTGGAGCAATTCGCACTCGAACTCGATCTCTTTCCGCCGCCGCGGGTCTTCAGTGTCACGGAACTGAACGCGGCGATCCGCGGTGTGCTGGACAAGCAGTTCAATGATGTCCGGGTGACGGGCGAGATCTCGGGCGTAAAGTTGGCGGCGAGCGGGCACTATTACTTCACGCTGAAAGAGAAGGATTCGCAGGTGAAGGCGGTGGCCTTCCGCTCCGCGACCCGTTTCTGGAAATTCAAGCCGCAGGATGGGCTGGCCGTGCTGGCGCGCGGGCGCATTGATGTCTATGAAGCGCGCGGCGAGTATCAACTGCTGGTGGAATCGCTGGAGCCGCAGGGCTTCGGCACGCTGCAAATCGCCTTCGAACAGCTCAAGAAGAAACTGGCGGCGGAGGGTCTGTTCGCACAGGAGCGCAAGCGCGCCCTGCCGAGGTTTCCGCGGCACATCGGGATCGTGACGTCCCCGCGCGGGGCGGCGATCGCGGACATGGTGCAGATTCTCTCGCGGCGCTTCCCGGGCTTGCAGATCCGGCTCTACCCGGCGCTGGTGCAGGGCGCGGGCTCGATCGAGGAAGTCTGCGCGGGGATCGGGTATTTCAGCGGCAGCGGCTGGGCGGACGTGGTGATTGTGGGCCGCGGCGGCGGCTCGCTGGAAGATCTGTGGACGTTCAACGAAGAGGCGGTGGCGCGGGCGATTGCGGCGTGCAGCGTGCCGGTGATTTCGGCGGTGGGGCACGAGACCGATGTGACGATCGCGGATTTCGTAGCGGATCTGCGCGCGCCCACACCCTCCGCGGCGGCGGAGATGGTGGTGTGCACGCGGGAGGAGATCGAGGAGCGGATCGCGGCGGCGGAGGCGAAGGCGGCGCAGAGCCTGCGCTACCGGCTGGCGCTGCTGGACCGGCGGCTGCGGCAGCAGGGGATCGACCGGGCGCTGGGCATACTGCACCGGCGGATCGGCCGCGAGTTGCAGCGCACGGACGAGCAGGAGTTCCACTTGCGCGACCGCATCCGCGCGGTGCTGGACGCGCGCGAGCGGGCGCGGCGCGCGCTTGAGACGCGGCTGCGCGAGTTCGACGTGCGTCCGCGCCTGGCCGCGGGACGGCGGCGGCAGGAAGCGGCGCAGGTGGCGATGCGGCAGGCGATGCGGGCGCGATTAGCGGCGGATCGCAGCCGGCTGGAGCGGGTGGCGGCGAAGCTGGAAGAGCTGAGTCCGCTGAAGGTGCTGGAGCGCGGGTATGCGATTGTCAGCAATGCGGGCGGGGTGGTGAAAAGCGCGGAGGCGGCGCCGGTGGCTTCGCGGGTGAATATCCGGCTGGCGAAGGGGTCGCTGGACGCGGTGGTAGTCGAGGCGGAGTAGGGGTCGACTGGAAAAGGCAGGCAAGCCAATACCGTTGAGAAACTCCCGTTCGGCGATTGGTAGGGTAGGCGGTTCCGCCTGCCAACTTCGCGGGCTTGCTGGTTGGCAGGCGAAAAC
>CAIRBY010000798.1 GCA_903876865.1 uncultured Acidobacteriia bacterium | reverse complement strand
GGAGCACGAGTTGCTGGGTGCGGCCCACGGCGAAGGCGGGCACGATGATGCGTCCGCCGCGGCGCGCGGTGCGGATCACCACGTCGGCGAGTTTGTTGATGACGTGATCCACGTTCTTGTGGAGACGGCCGCCGTAGGTGCTCTCCATGATGAGGTAATCGACGGGCGGCAGCGGTTCGGGGTCGCGGATGATGGGCAGGTTGGGGCGTCCCACGTCGCCGGAGAAGGCGAGGCGCAAGGGTGTGGGGCCGGAGGAATCGCGCAGCACGATGCAGGAGGAGCCGAGGATGTGCCCGGCGTCGTAGGCCTCGTAGGTGAGCTTGGGGTGGAGGTGGAAGGGCTGGTGGTAGCCGACCTTTTGAAAGAGGGCGATGGCGCGTTCGGCGTCCGCGGTGTCGTAGAGCGGCTCGACGACGCTGTCATCGTGGCCGGCGGAGCGGCGCTGCTCGCGGCGCTTGTTGAGGAACTCGGCGTCCTTCTCCTGAATGTGGGCGGTGTCGCGCAGCATCCAATTGCAGAGATCGACTGTGGCGGGGGTGCTATAGATCGGGCCGGTAAAGCCGTTCTTAGAGAGCGTGGGCAGATTGCCGGAGTGATCGATGTGGGCGTGGGAGAGCACCACGGCATCGATCGAAGACGCGTCGAGAGGCGGGTTGCGGTTCTTCGCGTCGGCATCCTTGCGGCGGCCCTGATAGAGGCCGCAGTCCAGGAGAATTCGTTTTCCGCCACTTTCCAAAAGGTGCATGGAGCCGGTGACGGTGCCGGCCGCGCCCCAAAAGGTGAGCTTCACAGGGCAGATTGTAGCACCGAGATTCCTGTTGACAGGAGCGGTATTACGTCATACGATACTACGCGAGACGTAATAAATATGTCGGATCCGACTTTATTGGTACTGGCGAGCCTGGCTGAAGGGGAAAAGCACGGCTACGCGATGATGGAAGACATCGAGCGATTTGCGGGGCAGCGGTTGGGCCCGGGGACGCTTTACGGGGCAATCACGAGACTGGAGGAGCGCGGCTGGATCTGTGCGGTTCCATCGGTGGACCGGCGGCAGCCGTACGCCATTACGAGCGAGGGCAGGCAGTATCTGGAGACGCAGGTGGCGGCTTTGGAGCGTGTGCTGAAGACCGCGATGGGGAGGTTGAAGCCCGCATGAAGACGCTGATGGGTTGGGCGGTACGGCTCTATCCGGCGGCGTGGCGGGAGCGGTACGGAGCAGAGTTCGAAGCGCTGTTGGAAGATGTGGGGCCGAGTGGCGGAGACCTGTGGAATGTCGTGCGAGGAGCGATGGCGATGCAGATGACGACGTTGAATTTCGGAAAGCTGCTGGCCGCGTGCGCGGTGGCGGGGGCTGTGTTGGCGGGGGCGTGGTCGCTGACGCTGCCGGACCGGTACGTCTCGACAGCGGTGATCGGGATCGATGGCGGCGAGGCGGGAATACGGCGATTGGAGCAACTGCAGCTCAAGGTGCTGGGGCGGCAATCGCTGAGCACGATCATTCAGCGGGACGGGTTGTACAAGTCCGAGAGGGCGAAGCTGCCCTTGGAAGACGTGATCGCGCAGATGCGGAATCGGGACGTGCGGATGCAGTTGCTACAGAGGGGACCGGACACGCGCGCGGTTTCGATTCAATTCAAGGCGGACACACCGGCGGCGGCGCAGGGGACGGTGAAACAACTGGTGGCGGCTTTCGCGGATCAGAATGCGCAGGTATCGGAAGGGGCGGTGAGGTTGGAGGTATTGGACGCTGCCTCGCTGCCGGTGGTGCCGGTTGAGCCGAGGCGCAGCCGGGTAATTGTGATGGGGCTGCTGGCGGGGCTGTTGCTGGGGCTGGTCGCCGGCGGGGCGTACTCCGCAGTGGCGCGCAATGCCGTGTGGAGCCTGAAGCGGGTGGGGAGTTTCACCGTCACGGGGATGGCGCTGGGGCTTGCGGTGGCGATGATGATCCCGGACGAGTTCATCTCCACGGCGGTGCTGCGCGCGGCAAGCGGCGCGGATGTGTCGCGTGCGATACAGCGGGTATTGAGCGCGGAATCTCTCGAGGCGATTGTGAAGAAGGAAGGGCTGTACCGCGGCACGAGTCCGGCGGAAGCGGCCGGAAAGATGCGCAATCAGGCGGTGCGGGTGCAGACGGTGGGGAATGGTGGTGGAGCGTTCACGGTGTCCTTCATGTATGGCGACCGGGAAACGGCGCAGCGGGTGACGCTGGAACTGGTGAAGGCGTTCACGGCCGCGATCCCGGTGGTGGAGGTACTGGACCCGCCGAGCCAACCGGCACTGCCTAGCTATCCGAACCGGCTGGCGATGGGGATAACAGGGCTGTTCGCGGGAGTGGTGCTGGGGTTGGTGTCGACGCGCTTCCGGAAGCCGGTAGCGGCTACGGCGTAAGGCGAAGCAGAATGGGCCACGGATGAACACAGATCAACACAGATAAAACCAAGCAGAGCAGACAGAGTGTTTCTTGTCTGTGGCGATCTGTGTTACTGAGCGGTCGTTTCATCGCAGCCCGCAAAGAATCGACGGAACTCGTGGCGCAGGCATTCCTGCCTGCCGTCTCGACATTCGTGTCGAGAGCCTTTTGTGCGCACGCGGCGAAAGATCGCCGAGACGAATCTCGGCGCTGCAGGCAGGAATGC
>CAIRBY010000797.1 GCA_903876865.1 uncultured Acidobacteriia bacterium | reverse complement strand
GGCGGAGCATCCGCAGGTGAAGAAGGCGATCGGGTATTTGTTGGGGCGGCAGCAGGGTTTCGGGGGCTGGATGGACCCGCTGCAAGCCTTCGAGAACTTCAAAACGCCGTTCCGGGAAACACAGATGGCGGTGCTGGCATTGAGTGCCTACTTCCCGATGCCGGCGCGGGCGAAGGGTTGGGATGCGCCGGTTCCGGAGCGGCTCTCCGTGGATACGGGGAAGTTGCTGGTGGAACTGGATGGCATTTGGGAGCGTCCGTCGCGAGCGGTGCTGGCGCAGATCGATTCGGCGGCGCGTTCGAAGGAAGTGCTGGTGCGGCAGGCGGCGGTGGAGGCGTTGGGGCGGCTGGCGCTCGGGCAGAGTGTGCCGCTGGTGACGGGGCTGCTGGAAGATCCGAGCAAGCTGGTGCAGCGGACGGCGGCGTGGGCGCTGCGGCAGATGTATGGGGCGCATCCGGAGATGGGTTCGAACACGGGATTGCCGGCGGCGCTGGGGTCGCCGAACGTGCGGCTGCGGTGGGGCGCGACGCGGGTGTTCGCGCACCATTTCGCGGCGCTGGCTGTGCGCAAGCCGGTGGTGAACGCGCTGCTGCCGCTGGTGAAGGATGCTGCTCCGGCGGTGCGGATGCAGGCGGTGCGGGGGCTGTGGCAGGCGTGGTTCTGGAACGCGGACGCGGAACTGCGGGGGAAGATTGAAGATGCGCTGCTGAGCGCGCTGGCGGAGCCGCAGCATCCGTGGGTGGAGAGCAATCTGCACGCGGGGATCTACAATCTGGCGGACGAGAACATTCGCTATCTGTATAACAACTGGGTGGCGCTGCTGGGCCGCCCGGAAGATCGGGAGCGGGCGATTCAGGGACGGCTGAGCGTGGAGGCGCAGCTGGCGGGAAAATTCGCGGCGGTGCTGGAGCGCGGCGAGGCGGAGCAGAAGAAGCGGCTGTTGCGGGCGCTGGCGGAGTTGCCGCTGCGGCGCGGCGATGTGTACGAGTTGCATCCGGCGGACGCGGACGGCGGGGTGCCGGTGTATAGCCGGATCGGCAACGATATCGAGCAGATCGCGTTTTTCGGATCGAGCGCGGCGGCGCTTGCGCGCGCGTTGTTGCCGCTGATCGATGCGGCGGACCCGGAGATGCGGAGGCTGGCGCGCAACGCGAGCCTGATCGTGCGCGAGACTACGTATGCGCAAGTGGAGCGGGCGGCGGGCGGGCGCAACGAGAGCACGCTGGAACTGGCGCATCGGCTGGATGCGCAGCCGGAATCCGCGGAGGTGGCGCGCGCTTTTCATCTGCCCGCGCCGAAGAATGCGGCGCCGCAGGTGAAGGCGCCGGCGGCGGTGACCGCGCCGCTGGATGAAGCGGTGTTCCACGCCACGGTGCAACCGATTCTGGAAAAGAAGGGCGCGGACGGGTACGCCTGCACCCACTGCCACAGCACGCACACGCTGTTCAATGCGACGTGGTCCACGGTGAAGAACGTGATCGACCGGGCCGATCCGGAGAACAGCCTGCTGTTACGGAAGCCGACTTCCACGGCGGAATCCGAGGGCGTGGCGAATGCGGCGGCGACGGCGCATGGCGGGGGGCAGCGGTGGCAGAAGGGCTCGGCGGAATACGAGGCGATTCTGCAGTGGATCGAAGGCAGGCGCTGAGGGCGCGTGCTGCCCGCCTTGCATCGCCGCCTTGCATCGCCGCCTTGCATCTGGGTCCGCGATGTGGTCAAAGGTGGTAGGGTCCGTGACATTGGAGTGAAGAAAGAGCTTCACGGATTTCCGCCGAGGCGGATATGAGTACGTTCCAGATCATCCTCATCGTGGTGCTGCTATTCGCCGGAATGCTCGCGTGCCTGGAGGTTGGACTCTGGCTGGGCAGGCGCGCTCCCCAAGGCGCGGGCCAGGCATTCAGCCCGCTTGCCGGGGCGGTCTTCGCGCTGATGGGACTGTTGATTGCGTTCACGTTTTCGGGCGCGGCCACACGGTTCGAAGCCAAACGGGATCTGATTGTGTCCGAGGCCAACGCCATTGGGACCGCGTACCTGCGGCTCGACCTGCTTCCCGCGGCCGCGCAGGAGCCGATGCGCGAGAGGTTCCGGCGATATCTGGATGCGCGGCTGGAGTTCTACGGCACGCTCGGCGATGCGGAGGCTGCCGGCGGGGCGATGGCCAAGGCGAACGCGTTGCAGCAGGAGATCTGGGCCAGGGCGATCGCTGCCTGTGCACAGAACTGCCAGGGCCCCATCACCGTGTTCATTCTCTCCTCGTTTAACGACATGATTGATGTGACGACCACACGCGCGGTGGCATTGCAGACGCATCCGCCGGCGATCGTGCTGGTGCTCCTGGGAGTGCTGCCGCTGATCTGTTCGCTGCTGGCGGGCTATGACGCCGCGGGCAAGGGCCGCAGCCTGATCCACATGCTGGGCTTCGCGCTGATTCTGGCGATCACGATTTACATCATTCTGGACTACGAGTATCCGCGCGCCGGTCTCTTCATCCACCTCGACGCGACGGACAAGATTCTGGTCAACCTGCGGCAGCAGATGAATCACTAGCAGGCGGGAGCGGAGGACAACTCCCGCACACCCCCATATCCACCGGCGCTTTTAAGGAATATAATTGTCTCGTCTGTGATCTGGGTACCAATCAAATAAGGAATCTCAACACCATGTCGACACTAGAGGTGTCTCCGGCCCAGTCTATGCCGGAGCAGCCGAGTCACTCGGTAACGAATGAGTTTAGCCTTCAGGTAGCAACAGCGAACGGGTCAGGCAGCCAGACGGCAAATACCGTCATGATGCGAGCCATCTTTCAGATGGGGATCCCGGTTTCTGGCAAGAATATGTTCCCGTCGAACATCGCGGGATTGCCGACCTGGTTTACGATTCGCGCCAGCAGGAAGGGCTACATCGGGCGCCGCAAGGAGATCGATTTCCTGGTGGCGATGAATCCCGAGACGGCGCGCGAAGACGTGCTGAAGCTGGATAGCGGCGCGACCGTGGTCTACGATGAGCCCTTGAAGCTCAACGAGCTCCGCACCGACCTGAATTTCTTCCCCATTCCCTTCGATAAGCTGGTGGCGCCGGTGTGCCCCGAAGCCAAATTGCGGAAGCTTGTCCGCAACATGATCTACGACGGGGTGGTGGCGTTCCTGTTGAAGATCGAGATGGAGGAGATCTACAAGGCGCTGGTGAAGCAGTTCGGCAAGCGCAAGGCGAAGGCCGCGGAATTGAACTGGGGGGCGTGCAAGGCGGGGTTCGAATACGCGGAGAAGACTTTCACTCCGAAACTGCCGATCTCGGTAGAGCGGATGGACGGGACGGCGGGCAAGATCATCATCGACGGCAACGCGGCGTGCGCGCTGGGTTCGATTTTCGCGGGCTGCACGGTGGTGACGTGGTACCCGATCACGCCGTCTTCGAGCCTGGTGGAGACGATGATCGGCTACGCCAAGCGGTTCCGGATCGACCCGGAGACGCAGAAGGCGACGTTTGCGATTGTGCAGGCGGAAGACGAGCTGGCTTCCATCGGGATGGCGTTGGGCGCCGGATGGGCGGGGGCGCGTTCGATGACGGCGACGGCCGGGCCGGGAGTTTCGCTGATGAGCGAGTTCATCGGACTCGGCTACTATGCGGACATTCCGGTGGTGGTGTACGACGTGGAGCGGGTAGGGCCCTCGACGGGTTTGCCGACGCGGACGGCGCAGAGCGACCTGATTTCGACGGCGCTGCTCTCGCATGGCGACACCAAGCACCCGATCTTCTTCCCGTGCTCGCCGGAAGAGTGCTTCTCCATGTCGATCGACGCGTTCGACTTCGCGGAGAAGTTCCAGACGCCGGTTTTCGTGTTCACGGACCTGGATCTGGGCATGAACAACTGGATGTCGGACCCGTTCCCGTATCCGGAAAAGCCGATTGAGCGCGGCAAAGTGCTCAACGCGGAAGATCTGGAGAAGCTGGGCGGTTTTGCCAGGTATAAAGATGTAGACGGCGATGGCGTGGGCTACCGCACGCTCCCCGGGACCAAGCACCCGGCGGCTGCGTATTTCACGCGCGGCAGCGGACACAATGACAAGGCGCAGTACACCGAGCGCGAAGACGATTACATCAACAACATGGACCGGCTGGCGCACAAGTTCGAGGTGATGCGGAAGCATGTGCCCGAACCGGTGGTGGAGGATGCGGAGGGCGCGAAGATCGGCTTCATCTGCATCGGCACGTCGGATTACGCGGTCCGCGAAAGCTGCGATCAGCTGCGTGAGGAGTACGGGATCGCGGCGAGCTACCTGCGGCTGAAGGCATTCCCCTTCACGCAGCAGATGATCGAGTTCATCGAACGGCACGAGCGCGTGTACGTGGTGGACCAGAACCGCGACGCGCAGTTGCTGGGGTTGATGCGGCTGGAGCTGGCGGCTGAGCTGATCGCGAAATTGCGGAGTGTGCGGTACTACGGCGGCTTGCCGCTGGATGCGCGCACGGTGACCGACGAAGTAGTGAAACAGGAGGGCAAGTAAATGAGCACCACCACCGTGACACCTCCCCCCAAGAAGGTGAACCGCATCGGCTTGGAGGTTATCAACTATAAGGGTGGGAAGACCACGCTGTGCGCCGGTTGCGGGCACAATTCGGTATCCGAGCGCATTATTGAGGCGTTTTACGAGCTTGGAGTCGAGCCGTATAGCGTTGCGAAGTTCAGCGGGATCGGCTGCTCGTCGAAATCCCCCGCCTATTTCCTGGGACTTTCGCATGGATTCAACGGCGTACACGGGCGCATGCCGGCGATCGCGACCGGCGCGCTATTGGCCAACCGGACGCTGATGGGCGTGGGCGTGACGGGCGATGGAGATACGGCATCGATCGGCATGGGGCAGTTCATCCACATGGTGCGGCGCAACTTCCCGCTCATCTATATCATTGAAAACAATGGTGTGTATGGCTTGACCAAGGGGCAGTTTTCGGCCACGGCGGATCTGGGCTCGACGCTTAAATCCGGCACTGTCAATGACTTGCCGCCTTTTGACTGCTGCGCTCTGGCGTTGCGCTGGGGGGCGACGTTCGTTGCGCGCTCGTTCAGCGGCGACAAGCGGCAGTTGCAGGCGATCATCAAGACGGCGATCGCGCACAAGGGGCTATCGGTGATCGACGTGATCTCCCCGTGCGTGACCTTCAACGACCACGAAGGCTCGACCAAGAGCTACTCGTATATGAAGGACCACGAGACCAGCCTGCACGAGCTCGACTTTGTCCCTTATTTTCAAGACATTGCGGTCGAAATTCCGGAAGGCGAGGTGACGGACGTGGAGATGCACGACGGCAGCCACCTGCGCATCCGGAAGTTGGGCCGGGATTACGACCCGACGGACCGCCTGGCGGCGGCGACGGTGTTGGAAGAGGCCGAGTCGAAGGGCGAAGTCCTTACAGGTGTTCTATATGTGAACACTTCCAAGCCGACCTTCCTGGAGCAGTTGAATATTGTGGACGAGCCTCTGGGAACTTTGCCGGAATCGCAGACGCGGCCTTCGCGGGCAGCGCTGGAGCAGATCATGGAGGAATTGCGGTAGGGTTCGGCCTAGTACTGCCTAAACGAGGCCCACGTTTCGATTGATTTAAGTTGGGTTCAATGATAGGCTCAGAATCGGTCTGTCATCCTCCGAGACAGATTGCAGTAGAAACTTCATGGCCCCATGCCTTCTTGGCTTGGGGCTTTTTTTCGTGGGCCAAACTCGATTTTTGCCGTTTTTTTTCGCTGCCCGGAGGCTCTTCCAAATACCGGAGTGTTTCCTCCCGCTTGGCGTATGACATAATGTGAAATCTTCCGCAGACCGTAGCGCCTCTCATGGCGTTGAGCTTCGGACCGGTGGCTGTTGAGCCGCCGCTCGGGAAAGGAGGATCGTGAGCAAAGACATCAGTTTCAGCAGACGGGCAGTGATGATGGGCGCTGCCGCGCTCCCCCTGGCGCAGCGAATTTCCGCGCAAGCCAGCCCGAAAGCGACCGTGATTTCGAGCGCCAACGATTTCAATGGCGGCATCAACTGCTGCGCCAAGGCGATGGAAGTGATCCAGGCAGGCGGGGACACGCTGGACGCGGTGGTTGCGGGCGTGAATCTTGTGGAGTTGGATCCGCGCGATAGCAGTGTGGGCTACGGCGGATTGCCGAACGAAGAAGGCGTGGTGGAACTGGACTGCAGTTGCATGCACGGTCCCACGCGGCGCGGCGGAGCGGTGGGTGCGCTGCGGGGCATCAAGACGCCCTCGAAGATCGCGCAACTGGTGCTGGCCGAAACCGAGCATATGATGCTGGTGGGTGAAGGCGCGCTGAAGTTCGCCAAGATTTACGGCTACCAGGAAGAAGACCTGCTGACGGACCGTTCGCGGCTGGCATTCCGGATGTGGAAGCGCGAGATGCGCGACCGCAGCGGGCACACCAACTGGGAATCGATCACGGACGCCCCGCCGAAGCCGAAGAAGATCGCGGAGCTGAAAAAGGTGTTTCCTCAATATGATGAGGAGACGTTGGGATGGGCGTACGATGTGGCGGTCAATCCGCCGCACGGCACCATCAACTGCATTTCGCTGAACGGGAAGGGCGAGATGTCGGCGATTACCACCACGAGCGGGATGGCGTGGAAGATCCCCGGGCGCTGCGGCGATTCGCCGATCATCGGCGGGGGGCTGTGGCTGGATCAGGATATCGGCGGCGCCGGCTCCACGGGGCGCGGCGAAGAGAATCTGCGCGTTGCCGGCGCGCATACGGTAGTGGAGAACATGCGGCACGGCATGGCTCCGAAGGACGCGATACTGGATGCGCTGAAGCGCGTCTCGCGCAACTTCGATCACGATCTGGAGCGCCTGGCGCCGATCGACATTCACTTTTACGCATTACATAAGAGCGGCGAGTATGCGGGCGGATCGTTGTGGGATCGCCGCACTCCGAAAGGGGCGCCGGCGCAGTTCGCCGTGTGTACTTCGGATGGAAGAAGCCGTCACGAGAACTCGGTTTTTCTATTGCAGAGGAAATGAAATTGTAGGAAAATTCCCCGTCCATGACTGGTGTAACGTGTTGTGGGAGCGGGGTGGATCCGATAAAATAGAACAAACTCTTCGCAGCCCGCATCCCCTATTCAGAGCCGAATCAGAGGCGACTCAGAGGCAGGGAACGTGGTTGGGGCAAGAGAAGCACTCTTAGGGACTGGGCAGGCTGAACTCCTGATGCGAAACAACACAATTTATTTGACTCTGGACCCGGGACTCCGGTAATCATGGCCCAGATTTTTAAAAAGACTACCAATTATTTCGCGCAGACCATGGTGTTTGGCGCCGTGGTTGTGGTGGGACTGCTTGGCTGGGCTGTCGACCGCACCAGCCGGAGCGACTACACGACGCGCGCCCATCTGGAGCGGGAGCAACCCGTCCCGTTCAGCCACGCGCATCACGTAGGCGGGCTGGGCGTGGATTGCCGCTACTGCCACACCTCGGTGGAGACATCGAGCTTCGCGGGCATTCCGCCGACCAAGACCTGCATGAATTGCCACTCGCAGATCTGGCTGACGAGCCCGACGCTGGAACCGGTGCGGGCGAGCTTCCGGACCAACAAATCCATCAACTGGGTCCGCGTGCACGATCTGCCGGACTTCGTCTATTTCAATCACGGAATTCACGTGAACAAGGGCGTGGGATGCGAGACCTGCCACGGCAGAGTGGACAAGATGCCGCTCACCGCGCAGGAGAATTCCCTGCAAATGGAATGGTGCCTGAACTGCCACCGCAATCCGGAGAAGTACATCCGGCCGCGGGAGTTCAGCACGACCATGGGCTATGAGCCGAATGGCGATCAGGAAGAGATCGGTAAAAAGTTGATTGCCGAGTACAAAATTCAAGACGCGCGGGCGTTGACTAGCTGTTCTACTTGCCACCGATGAGTGATTCACCGAAACAACTGGACCTGGCCGCTGTACGTGCACGGCTGGATGGCGCTCGCGGGCGCGAATACTGGCGCAGCCTGGACGATCTGGCTGCGACTCCCGAGTTTCAGGACCTGCTGGAGCGCGAATTCCCTCGCCAGGCTGTAGGCTGGAGCGAAGACGAAGACGCGAATGAAGGCCGGCGCAACTTCCTCAAGCTGATGGGCGCGTCACTGGCGCTGGCCGGCATGACGGCTTGCACCCGCCAGCCGACCGAGCACATCATGCCGTACGTGCGGCAGCCGGAAGATCTGATTCCCGGCCGGCCGCTGTTTTTCGCGACTGCGACTACGCTGAACGGCGTTGCGCGCGGCGTGCTTGCCGAGAGCCACGAAGGCCGTCCGACCAAGCTCGAAGGCAACCCCGAACACCCGGCAACGCTGGGCGCCTGCGACGCGTATTCGCAGGCTTCGGTATTGCAGCTCTACGATCCCGACCGCTCGCAGGCGCTCAGCTTCAACGGCGAGATCCGCTCGTGGCAATCTTTCATGGGTGCGATGCGCGATACGCTGGCGCAGCAGCAGGCGAAAAACGGCGCGGGCATCCGCATCCTGACCGAGACCATCACTTCGCCGACCATGGCCGCGCAGCTGGCGGCGATTCAGAAGCTCTACCCCGCCGCCAAGTGGCACCAGTGGGAACCCACCGGTCCGCACGGAGCGCGGGTGGCGAGCGTGCTCGCCTTCGGGCAGCCGCAGAACACGTATTACGATTTCACGCACGCCAACGTGGTGGTATCGCTGGACGCGGATTTCCTTTCGTCCGGTCCGGCCAGCCTGCGTTACGCGCGCCAGTTCGCCAAGCGGCGGCGCGTGCACGAACCGAGCGATTCGATGAATCGCCTGTATGTGGTGGAGCCCATGCCCACGCCCACCGGCACCAAGGCGGATCATCGCCTGCCGATGCGGGCGAGCGACGTGGAGGAATTCGCGCACGCTTTGGGCGCGGCACTCGGAATCGGCGAAGCGCCGAAGGGTGGCGACAAGGAGCACACCAAGTGGATCCCGGCGATTGCCAAGGATCTGCAGGCGAACCAGGGCGCGAGCATTGTGATTGCGGGCGAGCATCAGCCGCCGGTGGTGCATTTGCTGGCCGCGCTGATTAACGACAAGCTGGGCAACGCGGGCAAGACGGTATTCCATACGGACCCGATCGAAGCGCATCCGGTGGATCAGCTGAATTCGCTGAAAGAACTGGTGGCGGACCTGGACGCGGGCGCGGTGGAGATGCTGGTGATTCTCGGCGGCAATCCGGCCTTCAACGCTCCGGTCGAGATGGGAATGCGGGATCGCCTGAAGAAGGCGAAGCTGCGCATCCGGCTGGGAATGTACGTGGATGAGACCAGCGAGGTCTGCCAGTGGCAGGTGCCGGAGACGCACTTCCTGGAAGGCTGGGGTGATGCCAGGGCTTTCGATGGCACGGTCACGATTCAGCAGCCGCTGATTCAGCCGCTGTATGGCGGACGGGCTCCGGTGCAACTGCTGCAGAGCTTCATTGAGCAGGTGGACCGCTCCTCCTACGAGATCGTCAAGGGCTACTGGGCGACGCAGCATACCGGTACGGATTTTGAAGCCTGGTGGCGGCGCTCGGTTCACGATGGCATCGTCGCGGGCACCGCGCTGCCGGTCAAGACGCCGGCGGTACATGCGGAAGGCCTAGTTGCAGGCTCCGCGAAGGGCGCGGAGGGCAAGCTCGAAGTGGTCTTCCGTCCCGACCCAACGATTCACGATGGACGCCATGCCAACAACGGCTGGCTGCAGGAACTGCCCAAGCCGATCACGAAACTGACTTGGGACAACGCCGCGATTCTCAGCCCCGCCACTGCCAGCCGGCTGGGCGTGCAGACCGGCGATCAGCTGAAGTTGACGTACGAAGGCCGCTCGCTCACGGCGCCGGTGTTTATCCAGCCCGGCCACGTGAAGGAGTCGATCACGCTGCACCTGGGCTACGGCCGCACAGCCGCGGGGCGCGCCGGCAACGGCATGGGCTTCAACCCGTACGGGCTGCGAACCGCGAAGGCGCTGTGGCAGGATGTGGGTCTGGATGCTGCGAAATCGAGCGGCTCCCACGAGTTTGCTTCCACGCAGAACTTCCACATGCTGGAAGCGCCGGACCGCCGCCACATCATTCACAAGGCGACGATCGCGGAGTTCAAGAAGAATCCCGAGGCGCCGCACGAGGGTGCGGAGACGCCTCCGAAGGAACTCACGCTGTATCCGGACTGGGAGTACAAAGACTATGCCTGGGGCATGGCGATCGATCTGAACTCCTGCACGGGGTGCGGCGCCTGCGTGGTGGCGTGCCAGGCGGAGAACAATATCGCGGTGGTGGGTAAGGATCAGGTACGGCGCGGCCGCGCGATGCACTGGCTGCGTGTGGATTCCTACTATCAGGGCGACGAGAACGATCCGGCGATCTACAATCAGCCGGTACCCTGCATGCAGTGCGAGAATGCTCCGTGCGAACTGGTCTGCCCGGTGCAGGCGACCGCACACAGCTCCGAAGGCCTGAACGACATGGTCTACAACCGCTGCGTGGGCACCCGCTACTGCTCCAACAACTGCCCGTACAAAGTACGGCGCTTCAACTTCTTCCTGTTCAGCGATTTTGAAACACCCAGTTTGAAACTGGTGCGCAATCCCGATGTCACGGTGCGCAGCCGCGGCGTCATGGAGAAGTGCACGTACTGCGTGCAGCGAATCAATTCCGCGAAGATCGATTCGGAGAAGCAGGACCGCAAGGTGCGCGACGGTGAAATTCAGACCGCGTGCCAGGCCACCTGCCCCGCCGAGGCGATCGTGTTCGGAAACATCAACGACAAGAACAGTCTCGTGTCGAAACTGAAGGCGAACGAGCGGAACTACGGGCTGCTCGCGGATCTGAATACACGGCCGCGGACCACGTATCTTGCATCGCTGCGCAATCCCAACCCGGAGATCGAGGCTTAATCCATGGCGGATGAATTACAAGTAATCGAAGAGGCGAGGCCCGAGGAGATCATTGCTCGCGGCTATACCTTCGGCACCGTCACCGATCAGATTGCCGCAGTCGTTCTCAGCAAGCACACGCCGATCTTCTGGTTTGCATGCTTCGCGGTAGCCATCGGGCTGCTGCTGGGCTTCCTGCTGGCGGTGGGCGCATTGTTCACGCAAGGCTTGGGAGTGTGGGGTTTGCGCGGACCCACGATGTGGGCCTGGGATATTACGAACTTCGTGTGGTGGGTTGGTATCGGACACGCCGGGACATTGATTTCGGCGATCCTGCTGCTGTTGAATCAGAGCTGGCGCAACTCCATCAACCGCTTCGCGGAAGCCATGACGATCTTCGCCGTGGCCTGCGCGGGCATGTTCCCGATTCTCCACCTGGGGCGCCCCTGGCTGATGTTCTGGCTGTTCCCGTATCCGAATACGATGGGGATCGAGCCCAACTTCCGCAGTCCGCTGGTGTGGGACGTTTTCGCGGTCTCGACGTACGCGACCGTTTCCGCGCTGTTCTGGTTTGTGGGCCTGATGCCGGATTTGGGTACGCTGCGCGACCGCGCCACGAACCCGCTGCTGAAGGTGCTCTACGGCGTGGGAGCGATGGGGTGGCGCGGTTCGGCCCGGCACTGGGCGGTGTATGAAACCGCATCCCTGCTGCTCGCCGGACTGGCGACGCCGCTGGTGCTTTCGGTGCACACCGTGGTCAGCTTCGACTTCACGGTGGGCATTGTTCCGGGCTGGCACAGCACGTTCTTCCCGCCCTACTTCGTGGCGGGTGCAATCTACTCGGGCTTTGCGATGGTGCTGGCGCTGGCGATTCCGCTGCGCTCCGTTTACAACCTGAAGGGGCTGATCACGGACAAGCATCTGGACAACGCCGCCAAGGTGATGATGGCTACCGGCTTGATTGTCGGTTACTCGTACATCCTGGAAGCGTTCGCCGCGTGGTACGGCGGCAACGTTTACGAAATGGCCGCGTTCTGGAATCGCATGACCGGACCCTACAAGGTGCAGTACTGGGTGCTGATCACGTGCAACGTGGTGGCGCCGAATGCGTTGTGGTTCAAGAAATTCCGCAGCAGCCCGGTGATTCTGTTCATCTGGTCGCTGATCGTACTGGTCGGGATGTGGCTGGAGCGCTTCGTGATCATCGTGGCGAGCCTGGCGCAGGACAACCTGCCGTCTTCGTGGCGCGTGTTCGAATCGACGCGCTGGGATTGGCTGACCTACCTGGGCACGATCGGTCTGTTCACGTTCCTGTTCTTCCTGTTTGTTCGCCTTCTGCCTATGATTTCGATTTTTGAAGTCCGGACGCTGCTGCCATCCGCCAAAGTCAAAGGGAAGGGGGCTCACTAATGAAACAGCCGATTTATGGTGTCATGGCCGAGTTCGAGTCTCCGACGGCGCTGGTCACGGCGACCCGGGCGGCGGTGGCCAAGGGCTATAAGAAGATGGATGCGTATACGCCGTTCCCGATCGAGGAACTGAGCGACGCGCTGCATCTGCACCGCAACAAGTTGCCGTTGATGGTTTTGATCGGCGGCATCATCGGCGGAATGCTGGGCTTCGCGCTGCAGTATTTCGTGACGGTGATGTACTACCCGATCAACATCGGCGGGCGCCCGCTGCTTAGCTGGCCCGCCTACATCATCATTACCTTCGAGTTGACGATTCTGTTCGCGGCGCTGACCGCGGTTTTCGGTTTGTTCGCGTTGTGCGGACTGCCGATGCCGTACCACCCCACGTTCAACGTGCCGCGGTTTGAATTTGCCAGCCGCAACCGCTTTTTCCTCTGCATCGAGTCCACCGATCCGCTCTTCGATCGCGCCAAAACGTGCGAATTTCTGGAGACGCTGGAGCCTAGAGAGGTGTCCGAAGTTGCGCACTAACTCCAAACTCGGCGCTATCGTGTTGTCGCTCGCGGGCCTCGTGGCCTGCCGGCAGGACATGCACGATCAGCCGAAATACATCCCGCTGCGGCCGAGCACGTTTTTCGCCGACGGGCGCTCCGCGCGTCCGACGGTGGAGGGCACGGTGTCCCGCGGCCATCTGAATGAAGATACGGTTCTGCACACCGGCAAGGGCGCCGATGGGAAGCCGGTCAACGAATTTCCGTTCGCTGTGACGAAGGAAGTGATTCTTCGCGGCCAACAGCGTTTCAATGTGTACTGCACGCCCTGTCACGACCGCACGGGCAACGGCAACGGCATGATCGTGCGCCGCGGATACCGGCACCCGCCGAGTTATCATAGCGACCGCCTGCGACAGGTGCCGCACGGATATATTTTTGACGTGATCACGAACGGATTCGGCGCCATGCCGGATTACGCGGCGCAGATCCCGGTGGAAGACCGCTGGGCGATCGTAGCCTACATTCGCGCGCTGCAACTGAGCCAGCAGGCGTCCATTAACGATGTGCCCGCCGAAGCGCGCGGCCAACTCGGAGGCGCCAAATAATGATGGCCCAAGCCGTCGATTTCAACATTACCCCCGAATTGAGAGGGGAACTCCGCGGAGTCCGCACCAAGGCGCTGATCCTGGGCGTGCTGGGGGCAGCGGCTTCGGCCGCCGGATTCTTCATGGAAGGTCCGAACCAGTTCTACCGTTCGTACCTGTGGTCTTTCCTGTACGTGCTGGCGCTGAGCCTGGGACCGCTGACCTGGCTGGTGCTGCAATACGTGACTGGCGGCGCGTGGGGCGTGATTACGCGGCGTTCCTGCGAAGCCGCGGCGCGGACCCTGCCGCTGGTGGCGGTGATGTTCCTGCCGATTGTGATCGGCATCAACAATCTGTATCCGTGGGCGCACGCGAACCTGGTGGCGGCGGATCCGCTGCTGCAACACAAGGCGCCGTACCTCAACCTGCCGTTCTTCCTGGGACGCGCGGCGTTCTACTTCGCCGGCTGGCTGTTCCTGGGCTGGTGGTTCAACCACTGGAGCGCGAAGGAAGACACCCTGGGCCACGAAGCGGTCCACAGTAAGATGAGCCGGATGGCGGGTCCTGGCCTGTTGTTCATTGGCTTCAGCGTGACCTTCATGGCGGTGGACTGGATTCTCTCGGTAGACCCGAAGTGGTTTTCGACCATCTTCGGACTGCTCTGCATCGTGAGCCAGAACCTGACCGCGATGGCATTTCTGATCGCGCTGATGGTGTTCCTCTCGGCGCGCAAGCCGATGTCCGACATCATCACCCACCGGCACTTGCACGACATGGGCAAGTTCATGCTGGCGCTGGTGATGGTCTGGGCATACTTCTCGTTCTCGCAGTTCCTGATCATCTGGGCGGGCAACCTGCCGGAAGAAATTCCCTGGTACATCGCCCGGCTCAATCACGGCTGGCAGTATGTGGCGCTGGCGCTGGTGTTCGGCCACTTCGCCCTGCCGTTCGCGCTGCTGCTCTCGCGCGATTTGAAGCGCAACTTCAAACTTCTGGGTTCGATTGCCGTGTTCATTCTGCTGATGCGGTTTGTCGATCTCTACTGGCTCATCACCCCCGGCTTCCGCAAGGACAGCTTCGGCGTGAGCTGGTTGGATTTCACGGTACCGATCGGCCTGGTGGGCCTGTGGCTGGCCTGGTTCCTGACGCAGTTGGAAAAGCGTTCGCTGATTCCGCCGCACGCTCTGCACCTGGAGGAGACGCTCGCACATGGAAGAGAATAAGCATTCTCAGCAATCGAACGCAGGCCACGAAACCGGCGAGGTCCACGCATGGGCGGTGGGCAAGTTCGCGATCGGGCTGATTGTGATCTGCGCCGTCTCGATGACGCTGCTGTTTGGTCTGTACAAGTTCTTCAATTCGCAGCACGATGCGGTGAGCTCGGTGGATCCGGTCAAGGTCTTCCCGGAACCCCGTCTGCAGCAAACGCCGATGCCGGATCTGAAGGAAATTCGCGACGCCGAGGATAAGCTGCTGAGCGGCTACGCGTGGGTCGATCCCAAGCAGGGCCTGGTGCGGATGCCGATTGAGCAGGCGATCAACGTGCTGGCCAAGAAGGGGCTTCCCGGGCGTCCGGAGGCTGCCGCGAGCGGCATCAGCATGCCTACCGAAAGTGGATTGGGGACGCCGGCAGCGGCGGAACCGGCTGCTTCAGAGGAACACAAAAAGTGAACTGGTACCGTCAATCTTCGCTGAGTGCGCTGGCTGCGATGTTACTCTGCGCCGGCACCGCGCTGGCCCAGCCGGGGCAGTTGCTGGGGCCGCCCGCGCAATCGCTCAGCATGCAGGATTCGAATCTCAAGCCCGCGCTTCCCGGGGCTTTGCAGGGCGTCGGCATCGATCAGCGGCTGGATCAGCAGATCCCGCTCGATCTCAAGTTTAAAGATGAGGCGGGCCGCGAGGTGCCGCTTTCCTCCTTCTTCGAAAAGGGCAAGCCGGTGGTGCTGGCGCTGGTCTACTATCGCTGCCCGATGTTGTGCACGCAGATTTTGAGCGGACTGGCCGGCAGCCTGAAAGCGGTGACGCTCGATCCGGGCAAGGATTTTGAAATCGTCGCGATCAGTTTCGATCCTAAGGATACGCCGGAGACCGCGGCGAGCAAGAAGGATTTGTACGTGAAGCGCTACGGCCGTCCGAACACCGCCAACGGCTGGCATCTGCTCACGGGCGACGCGCAGAACATCAAGGCGCTGACCGAAGCGGTGGGATACCACTACAAGTACGATCCCGCAACGGACCAGTTCGCACACGCCAGCGGCATCATGGTGGCGACACCCGAAGGGCGGCTCTCCCGCTACTTCTATGGCGTGGAATATCAGCCGCAGGATGTGCGGCTGGGACTGGTGGAAGCTTCGAAAAACAAGATCGGCAATCCGGTCGACCAGATTCTGTTGTTCTGTTACCACTACGATCCGGCAACGGGCAAGTACGGCGCGACCGTGATGAATATTGTGCGCTTCGCCGGCGCTAGTTTCACGTTGATCTGTAGCGCGTTTCTGGTGATCTTCTTACGCCGCGACATCCGCAGGGACCGGCAAACTCTCAGGCGGGTTGGATAGCACACGATGGGCAACTTTCAATTCTTACCGGAACAGGCATCCACGCTCGCACCCGAGGTGGATCATCTTCTCTATTTTCTAGTCGCGGTCACGGTGTTTTTCAGCGTCGTGATCTTCAGCACGATCTTCTATTTCGCGATCCGCTACCGCCGCCGCTCGGCCAATGAAATGCCGGACGCGCATCAGGCGCACAACGGCTACACGCTGGAGATCATCTGGAGCGTGATTCCCTTCGGCATCACCCTGGTGATGTTTACCTGGGGCGCGAGCGTCTTCTTCACGGCGAGCCGGCCTCCCAAGGACGCGTTGCAGATTTACGCGGTGGGCAAGCGTTGGATGTGGAAGCTGGAGCACGTGGAAGGGCAGCGCGAAATCAACGAACTGCACATTCCGGTGGGCCGCCCCGTGCGCCTCACCATGACCAGCGAAGACGTGATCCACAGCTTCTTCGTACCCGCGTTCCGCACCAAGCAGGATGTGGTGCCGGGGCGATACACCAGCACCTGGTTCACACCCACCAAGACGGGAAAGTATCATCTCTTCTGCGCCGAATTCTGCGGCACGAAGCATTCGGGGATGGTGGGCTGGATCTACGTGATGGAGCCCAACGATTACCAGACCTGGTTGAGCGGCGGCGCCACGGAAGGCTCGCTCGCGGAGAACGGCAAGAAGCTGTTCGAACAACTGGCCTGCAGTAACTGCCACAAGGACGACACCACCGGACGGTGCCCGCCGCTGCCCAACCTTTTTGGCAGCCAGGTGAAGCTGGCCGGAGGCGGTACGGTGAAGGCCGATGAGGCCTACATCCGCGAATCGATCCTGCAGCCGCAGGCGAAAGTAGTGGCCGGCTACGAGCCGGTGATGCCCACGTTCCAGGGCCTGATCAGCGAAGAGCAGGTCTTGCAACTGGTGGAATACGTGAAATCGATAGGCCCCAAACCGGGAACCGGCCCGGCGGATAGCGGGCAGAATCCGGCGAAAAAGCCCAGTACCGCGGGATCGATGCCCGCCAATCGTTAGAACCTATGGATACCGCAGTGGCTCAAGAACGCGAGAATTATCTAAACGCCAGTCATGGCCTGAAATCGTGGCTCCTGACCAAGGACCATAAGCGCATCGGCCTGTTGTACCTCTTCACCATCACGCTGTTCTTCTTCATCGGCGGCGCTTTCGCCACGCTGATCCGGATCGAACTGCTGTCTCCGCAGGGCAACATGGTCAGTTCGGAGACCTACAACAAACTCTTCACCATGCACGCGGTGGCGATGATCTTCTTCTTCATGATCCCGTCGATACCCGCGGTGCTGGGGAACTTCTTCCTGCCGATCATGATCGGCGCGCGCGATCTGGCATTCCCGAAGTTGAACCTGCTGAGCTGGTACCTGCTGGTGATCGGCGGTGCGTTCAGCCTCTTCGCGATGATCGCCGGCGGCGTGGATACGGGCTGGACCTTCTATACGCCGTACAGTACGACGTACTCCAACAGCTGGGTGATTGCGACGGCGCTCGGGATCTTCATCGCGGGCTTCTCATCGATCCTGACGGGACTGAACTTCATTGTGACCGTGCACCGCATGCGCGCGCCGGGGATGACCTGGTTCCGCATGCCGCTCTTCGTTTGGGCCAACTACGCCACGAGCCTGATTCAGGTGCTGGGCACTCCGGTGCTCGCGGTGACGATTGTGCTGCTGTTCGTGGAGCGGGTTTTCCAACTGGGCATTTTCGATCCGGCGCGCGGCGGCGATCCGGTGCTCTTCCAGCATCTCTTCTGGTTCTACTCGCACCCCGCCGTGTACATCATGGTGCTGCCCGGCATGGGCGTGATCAGCGAAATCATCAGCACGTTCTCCCGGAAGACGGTGTTCGGCTATGCGTTCATCGCGTTTTCGAGCGTGGCGATCGCGGTGTTGGGCTTCCTGGTGTGGGGCCATCATATGTTCGTCAGCGGCCAGAGCCTGTACGCGAGCATGGTGTTCAGCTTCCTGAGCTACTTCGTCGCGATTCCTTCGGCGATCAAAGTCTTCAACTGGACGGCGACGTTGTATAAGGGCTCGATCAGCTACCAGACGCCGATGCTGTATGCGTTCGGCTTCATCGGACTCTTCACGATCGGCGGCCTGACCGGCCTGTTCCTGGCGGCGCTCGGCATGGACATCCACGTGACCGATACCTACTTTGTGGTGGCGCACTTCCACTACATCATGGTGGGCGGCACGATGATGGCGTACCTGGGCGGAATGCATTTCTGGTGGCCCAAAATGACGGGCCGAATGTATCCCGAAGGCTGGGCGAAGCTCTCTTCGCTGGTGATTTTCCTCGGGTTCAACCTGACCTTCTTCCCGCAGTTCATCCTCGGCTATCTCGGGATGCCCCGCCGCTACCATCTGTATCCGGCGGAATTCCAGGTGCTGAACGTGATGTCCACCGCGGGCGCGAGCATTCTGGCCGTAGGTTATGCGATGCCGATGATCTACTTCATCTGGTCGCTGAAGTACGGCAAGGTGGCGCCGATGAATCCGTGGGGCGCAACCGGTTTGGAGTGGCGCACCGCGTCGCCGCCGCCCGTTCACAATTTTGAACAGACCCCCATCGTTACTCACGAGGCATACGACTACACCTCGGTGCCTGCAGAGGAGATCGAAGTTGTCTAATCACGCTCATTCGGAAAGCCTGGAACTCCGCGTTCAATTCGATACAGCGGAGCAGCAGAGAGACGCTTCCACTCTGGGAATGTGGCTCTTTCTCGTCACCGAAGTGATGTTCTTCGGCGGCATGTTCGCGGCATACACGGTGTATCGCAACCTGTATCCGGAAGTCTTCGCGATTTGCTCCAGCAGCCTGAACGCGGTGCTGGGCGCGGTCAATACCTGCGTCCTGCTGCTCTCCAGTTTCACCATGGTGATGGCGGTCCGCGCGGGGCAGTTGGGGCAGCAGAAGGCGATCATCTGGTTTCTGATCCTGACGCTGCTCTTCGGCGGAATCTTCCTCGGCGTCAAAGCCGTGGAGTGGAAAGAAAAGTTTGACGAGCACCACATACCGGGTCAGGCGGCATTCCACCTGGAGGGGCTGCAACAGGCCGATCAGGGTCACGCGCAGCTGTTCTTCTCGCTCTACTTCGCCATGACGGGGCTACACGCGCTGCACATGGTCATCGGCGCGGGAATTCTGTTGGGGCTGATCCTGCACGCCAAGCAGGGACGCTATTCGGCTTCGTATTACACGCCGGTAGACGTGGCGGGCCTGTACTGGCACTTTGTCGACGTGATCTGGATCTTCCTGTTCCCCTTGCTGTATCTGATCGACCGCCATTTAGGGAAATAGCCATGAGCGCACCACATTCGGAAACACACGTTGATTCGGTCGGCACGTACGTCAAGGTCCTGCTGGCCCTGATGTTCTGCACGGTGCTGACCACATGGGTCGCTTATATCGATCTGGGCGCCTTCAGCACGGTGATTGCGCTCTCCATCGCTTCGGTGAAGATGCTGCTGGTGGCCATGTTCTTCATGCATGTGCGGCACAGTAGCAAGCTGACGAAGCTGGTGGTGGTGGGCGCGCTGATGTGGCTCGGAATCCTGCTGGTTCTCACCATGACGGATTTCGTCACGCGGAATATGTAATCGCGGGTATCGCCGGGGCCGCCCGACTATCTGGCGGCCGCGGTGATCTTCTTTTCGACGTCTTCCAACTGAGCGCGCACTTTGGCTGCGTCCTCGGCATCGGGAGCGAACTTCAAATACGTTCGATAGCGTTCGGCTGCGCCGGGGTAGTCGCGCTTCCAGGCCAAAATCACCGCCAGCAGGTGGCTGATTTTGGGGATCTGATGGCGCGTATCCAGTTTCTCGGCCTCACGTACGCTCTTCTCTGCGCTCTCGATATCCTGCAGGTTGAAGTGGGCCACGGAGTTGAAGAAGTAGGCCTGGGGATAATCGAATGCGTCCAGCTTGATGATCCGGTCGGTAACTTCCACCAGTTCCGCCCAGCGTTGGGCCTGGAAGGTGAGGAGTTCGATCTGCAGGTAGGGCTTGACGAATTTCGGGTCATGCTGGAGCGCGGTGTCGAAATACTTGCGCGCCATATCCAACTGCCCCTGATCCTGCCGCAGCAGGCCAAGCTCATACCAGGCGGTGGCGTACTTGGGGTAAGCCTCCACGGCTTTTTCGAAGTTGGTCTGGGCGTCGCCCCACTTCTTCTTCTTGAGCGCCTCCATCCCCTTGTCGTAGGCTTTCTTCGCATCCTTGGGTGCGTTCAGAGAGACCATGCTGACGGTCTGCCCCTCTTCCGCGGGGGCACCGCGATGGAGCAGGATGGTGCCGATGTTGGGGTCGTCCATCGAGCGGCGACCCGCAAGAGAGACGGACTGGGAACGGTAGCCGGCGAGCTTCGCCTGAATGTCGCAGCTGGAATACTTTTGTTCGTTGGTCTGGGTATTCCCGGACAGGGTGCTCGAGCCTAGCGGGCTGGCGGGCCCGATGCCGATGGAGCCGCCGTTATCGATGCCGTTGTAGCTGGAGTATTCGCTGGCATCCTGAATCATGTTGTGGCGGTTGCCCAATTCGACGTTGAAGTAGCCTTTGGAATCGGTGTAGCCCTGTCCGTGGGCGATGCCGTTGCAGACGGTTTCGATGACCACGGATTCGGTGGGCGCCGTGCCATCGTCCAGCATGACGCGTCCGCTGACGTACATGGGCGTGGCGATCACGGTGGGCTGGGACGTTGGCGTGGAAGTGGTGGTGCTGGGGCGGGTTCCGGTTGTGCCGGTGGTGGCGCCGGTAGTGCCCGTGGTGGGCGCCGTGGTCGTGCCGCCTTTATTCTGCGCGCTCGCGAGCGGAATCGAAAGTGCCGATGCCGCAGCCAGCGCGATTGCCCTCACCCAAACTTTTGAGGCCATACCACCTCCGTTACCTGCCCCCATTATGTCACCTAATTTGAGACCCATTTGTGAACTGGCGCGAAGCTGGTTAGAATGAGCGCGAAGGGGTGCTTATGCGAAAGCTCTCGATTGTTCTGGCCGGCTGCCTGATGGCGATTCTGACGGGGTGCGGGGACTCTCCGACGACTGCTCCCGCAGCCAAGAAGGAGGCTGCCAAGCCGGAACCGATTACGGGCCAAACGGCCGTATTCCGTATGTATGGGATGGCCCGGCAGTGGGCTTCGGATTCGCAGGTGCTGCAACTGCAGAATATCCATTTGAGCGACACGCCGGATGGCGCGCGCGGCACGGGCACGGCATGGGAGGCGGTGTTCACATCCCAAACGCTGCACAAATCGCGCAGCTACACGTATTCGATTGTGGAAGGCGAGGGGAATCTGCACAAGGGAACGTTCGGCGGACCCGAAGAGCGATTCAGCGGCACCAAAGGGCTGCTCTCTCCGTTCCTCATGGCCGCGGTAAAGGTGGATAGCGATGCCGCTTACAAGACCGCGATGGAGACGGTGCTGAGTAAGGCGGCTGACTACGACAAGAAGAACCCGGGCAAGCCGATCACGATCATGCTGGAGAGGACCAATAAGCACCCGAACCCGGCATGGCGCATCGTGTGGGGAGCATCGGTGGGCACCTCGAATTTCAGTGTGCTGGTGGATGCCTCCACCGGCGCGTACCTGGAAACCACGCACTAGACCGGTTGCGTGGAAGTGCCGCAAGCGAAGCAGAGCGGCGGCGACAGACCGGGATGAGTGCCCCTAGGGATGAGTGCCCCTATCGGGTGTATCCTGTACATGAAGAAATGGGCGTGAAGGGGCAAGTCGCGCGGGCTTTGACGCTGGCCGTAGGCCTGTGCGCCTCGCTAGCTGCCCAGATCTCGATTGCCGGGCGCGTGGTGGATGAGAACGGCACGGGCATCGAAGGCGCGCGCGTCGAGGTGCGGGCTGTACCGGTTGGCGGGGTTGCGGTGGCGGCCTCTTCGGACGCGGCGGGCAACTTCCGGCTCACACTCCCGGCCATGGGCGACTATACGATCCGGACGGAACGCCTGGGTTTCTTCGTCTACTCGGGCAAGGCGCCTTCCTTCGAAGCAGGCAGCAACCAACTGATCATCCGGCTGAATCACCTACAGGAGTTCGCGGACCGGATTGACGTGACCTACTCGCCGCCCGCGATCGATCCGCAACAGACTTCGGAGCGGAAGGAACTGGCGAGCGCGGAGATTCAGGGTGTACCGTACCCGGCCCCGCAAGACTATCGCAACGCGCTGCCGCTGTTGAACGGCGTGGTGCAGGATTCGGTGGGACGCGTCCACTTCAACGGCGGCGATACGAATCAGGCGAATTACACGCTGGACGGCTTCAATGTCTCGGACCCGGTGACGGGGCGCCTGGAGGCGCGGGTCAGCATCGATACCATCCAATCCATGGACCTGGAGAACAGCCGCTACTCCGCCGATAACGGACGCGGCAGCGCCGGGGTGCTGGACCTGAAGACCAAAATGGGTGACGATCGCTGGCGCTTCGGAGGCACGAACTTCCTGCCGGGCCTGGCGGCGGAGAATGGAGTCCACATCAACAAGTGGACGCCGCGACTGGAGTTTTCGGGGCCTCTGGCGAAGGGGCGCGCCTGGTTCCACAACGGGCTGGACGTCTTCTATAACGTGGACACGATCCACGGCCTGCCGCACGGGCAGAACCGCACCACCGGGATCACGGCGAGCGATCTGACGCGCATACAGGTTAACCTGACGCCGGCGAATACGCTGACGGCGAGCTTTCTGTACAACCTGACGGACACTAAACGTTACGGATTGAGCATTCTCAACCCCGCCGAGACCACAACAAACATCCGGCAGAACACGTACATGACCACGGTGCGCGACCAGCACTACTATGGCGGGGCGCTGCTCGATGTGGGGTTCGCGGATACGCGGGGCAGCCTGCGCAATCCGCCGCAAGGGTCGGAGATCTACCAGATCACACCGCTCGGGAATCTGGGAAATTACTTCAGCGGCGTGAACCGGCACTGGTACCGGCAGCAGGCAACCGCGAACCTGTTTCTGCCGACGGTGCATTTCCGCGGCGACCACCATTTGAAATTCGGCGTGGATATGGAGCGGGAGAGCTTCCATCAGCAAGTGGTGCGGCACGATTACGAAGTGCTTCTGGCGGATAACAGCGTGTCCCGGCTGGTGACGTTTGCCGGCGATCCGTTCGGGGAGAGAAAGAACCTGGAAGCGGCGCAATACATACAGGATCACTGGACTCCGCGCGAAGGGCTGGCGATCGAGGGCGGAATTCGCCTGGAGTGGAACGAAGTGGTGCGCGAGGTGGAGTTCGCGCCGCGGGTGGCCGTGGCATGGGCGCCGCACCGTTTGAAAGAGACGAAATTCTCGGCGGGCTGGGGCATCTATTACGACGCCATCAATCTGGGCATGCTGGCGCGGTCGCAGGATCAGGTGAGCGAATCCACGTTCTTTCCGCCGGGCTTGGCGCCGATCGGTCCGGTGCCGACTTCGTTTCAGGTAAACGACCGCCAACTCTCCACGCCGCAGCATCAGAGCGCCAACGCGGTGGTGGAGCGCAAACTGCCATTCGGTCTCTACGCGAAGGTGGGATTCACGATCCGCCGCGGGAGCAATGGGTTCGTATTTCAACCACCCGCGCCGCAAAGCGGGGCGATGTTTTACAGCGGCACCGTCTTTCAGTTGACCAACCTGAGGCAGGAGCGGTACGAGGCTGGCGATGTCTCCATTCGCAAGACCTTCGCGGGGCGCTTCGAGTGGTTCCTGGGCTACACGCGCAGCAGCACGCGCTCCAACGCGGCCGTGGATTATAGTCTGGAGAATCCGGTATTCGCGCGGCAGATGCGCGGACCGTTCGCCTGGGACACGCCGAACCGCGTGCATATGTGGGGCTGGGTGCCGCTGCCGAAACGCCTGCTGCCCGGGCGCCTGGAGTGGCTCACCCGCAATACGACGGCGGCGTATCTGGTGGAATACCGGACCGGTTTTCCCTTCAGCGTAGTGGACGAGCAGGGGTTCATGGTGGGCGGGCCCAACTCCCGGCGATACCCGGATTACTTCAACGTGAACCTGCACTTCGAACGGCAGTTCCGCGCACTGCACTATTTGTGGGCGTGGCGGTTCGGCTACAACAACCTCACCGGCAACCTGAATCCGAACGTGGTGGACAACGTGATGGGCACGCCGAAGTTCCTCACCTATGGCCGCGGACAGGCGCGCGCTTTCAGCGTGCGGTTGCGGCTACTGGGACGCAAGTAGCGGAGCGGGTAAACTGGTAAGAGCAATCACCATGGCGTCACCTCCCATCCCGCCGCAGTTGGATCATCTGCACTCGCGCGCGTTCTCTTTCTACCCCGCGATCCTCGGCGTGGAACATAACGAGTGGCGCTTCCTGAAGGCCACGTGGAGCGAAATCCTGGTGGCCAATACCGGCACCAATGCGGAACTCTGGATTTCACGGCGCTACATCGGGGAAGTTTCGATGGTGGACGACCCGGTGGTGATCGTCGGGTTGAATCGCGAGTTGGAATGCAGGGGCGGCATGATTGTGCCCTATCAGCGCCGCGTGATCGAGATGCCTTCGGCGCCGGGGGGCGGGCCCTCCGCGGCAGCGGGAGCGGCGCGGAATGAGCCGGCTCCGATCGTGGGCATCCGCGTTTCTTCGACCACCGACAGGCGCGCGATTCGCCTGATTGGCGCGGCGGTCACGGTGGCGATCATGCTCTGCATCATCGCGGTCAACAGTTCGAGGCAGCGCGTGGTTTACACCACAAAAGATCAGACGTACACGGGCCTGAACGGGCGCGACGACCGCACGGCGGTGGTGGTGAAACTGGGCGAGCCGGCGAGCGACCACTGGCAGAGTGAAACCGGGACCATGCAGTACGAGGCGCTGGCGTATCCGGAGCGCAAGCTGACGGTGGTCCTGATGGGGATCGACCGCAAGAGCATGCGCTATATCGGCACCATGAACCGCGAATGGAAGGCCGTGCACTCGGTGACGCTGCCTTCGGGCGGCACTACGGACAGCCTGCTTGGGGCGCTTCAGCCCTTCTGATTTCGATTCGAGACACTCATCATGAAAACTCATCTGACCGGCGGCGCGCTTCTGGCGGCCGCGCTCCTGTGCGCGCAGGAAGGGGCCGTGGCGCCCGTCTCCCTGCCGGGCAAGGGACTCGCGCAACACGATTTTTTCTACGCAGGAGAACAGAAGCAGCACCATATGTATGTGGTGAAGAAGGGTGCGATTGCGTGGTCATATATCGATGACGCAAGCAAGGGCGAGATCAGCGACGCGGTGCGCATGTCCAACGGCGACGTGCTCTTCGCCCACCAATACGGCGTCACGCTGATCTCCGCCGGGAAGAAGATGCTCTGGCATTACGACGCGCCGGCGGGCACGGAGGTTCACACGGCGCAACCCATCGGGACGAAGTACGTGGTGTTCATTCAGAACGGAGATCCGGCGATTCTGCGCGTGGTCGAGATTGCGACCAACCGCACGGTGAGAGAGTTCCCGCTGCCCACCGGCAACCCCAAGAGCGTTCACGGCCACTTCCGCCACGCGCGGATTACGCCGGCGGGCACGATGCTGGTGGCCCACATGGATCTGAAGAAAGTGGCGGAGTACGACGCGGCGGGGAAGGAAGTGTGGTCGTACGCGATCGAGAGTCCGTGGTCTGCAAGCCGCTTGAAGAACGGGCACACGCTGATCGCGACGAACAAGAAACTGGTGGTCGAAGTGGATGCGGCGGGCAAGACGGTGTGGGAGTTGAAGGCGGAGGATCTTCCCGGTTACAAGATCGCCGGCTTCCAGATCGCGACGCGGCTGGGGAATGGCAACACGCTGGTAAACAACTGGGTCAACGTGTGGAACACCACGGTGGACGCGGCGAACGCGCCGGTGCAGGCATGGGAGTTCACGGCGGAGAAGAAACTGGTGTGGGCGCTGCGGAGTTGGACGGCGCCGTTCGATCTGGGGCCGGCCACGACGATCCAATTGCTGGACGAAGGCGGCGCGCCGGAGAAGGTCCACTTCGGCGAGTTCCGGTAGCGGGGGTGCAGGGGCCAGAGCAGGGCGGCCGTGTGGCCCCTTAGCGCTGTAGTAGACTCAGGGCGTGAAGCTACTGAAAGCAATCCTGTGGATCGTCGTGGCCGCTGGTGCGGCAGTCTGCCTGGGCGGGATCGCGGTCATCCGCGGGGAACACATCAACAGTCTGTGGCTGGTGCTGGCGGCGGCGTGCAGCTATGCGATCGCGTACCGTTTTTACGGCGCCTTTATCGCGGCCCGCGTGATGGCGTTGAACGATCTGCGCGCCACGCCGGCGGAGCGGTTGCGCAACGGGCACGATTTCGAGCCGACCAATAAATGGATCGTGTTCGGCCATCACTTCGCAGCGATTGCGGGACCGGGTCCGCTGGTGGGGCCGGTG
>CAIRBY010000796.1 GCA_903876865.1 uncultured Acidobacteriia bacterium | reverse complement strand
GCACTCTGCAGGGAGACGGGCGGCGCGGTGACGGTTTTCGGCAAGACCGAGGGGCTGCCGGAAGATTCCTGGGATGGGATTCGCATCACACCGGATGGGTCGGTGTGGGTGCGGAGCGCGAAGAGCCTCTACCGGCTTGCGCCGGGAGCTGCGAAGTTCACGGACGAAAAACCGGACATCGCGTACAACGGATTCTGGGGCGCGTTGACGGTGGCGCGGGACGGGTCCCTGCTGGTGCCGACCGACCGTGGGGTGGCGATCCGGAGCGCGGCGGGCGCGGGTACGGCGGTGTGGAGTCTGGTGAACCGGCAGCACGGATTGCGCAACGAAGCCGCGGCAGCGGCGCTGGAAGATCGGGAAGGCTCGGTGTGGATCGGACTGGGCGGAGGCGGGTTGGCGCGGTGGATCGGGCGGGGCGAATGGGAGTCCTGGAATGAGGGGCAAGGGCTGCCCTCCGATCTGATTTGGAGCATCCGGCGGGACCGGAGAGGCGCACTGTGGGTGGGCACGGCGCTGGGCTTGACGCGGCTGTCACTCACGAAGGCGGAGACCTTCGGGCAGAACCGGACGTGGACCAGGAAAGACGGGCTCGGGGGCGACAACGTGCGCTGGCTGGCCGAAGCCGGCGATGGCGCCATCTGGGCCGCCACCAAGCCTGGAGGCGTGGCGCGCGTGGATCCGGGCAGCGGAGCGGTCCGCCTGTTCGGAGCAGCCGACGGGCTTGCGTGCGGGCCGGAAGACTTGTACGTGGATTCTCACGACCGCTTGTGGGTGCCGACCGCTTGCGGCATTTTTCGCATGGACCGCGCCGCCGCGCCGACTCGCTTCACGCGGGTAGAGACGCCGCCATTGCTCAGCCGCGGCTCCTGGAAGGTGATCGAAGATCCACAGGGAACGATCTGGGTGACGAACCGGGACGGGCTGTGGAGCCTCTCGAAAGGGGAGTGGCGGCAGCACCGGAAGGCGGACGGGCTGCTGAGCGATAACCCGTACGTGATGGCATCCGGCCGCGACGGCGCGATCTGGCTGCGGCACCGCTACGATGCGGGCGTGGAGCGGCTGGAGGTCACGGGCGACCGGATCGTGCGCTCTACCGTGATCGTGTCGGCGGACCCCAATTCGGTGGAGGTCACGGCATTTCACGGGCTGGATGCGGCCGGCAATTTCTGGCGCGGCAGCGCCAACGGTGTATCGGTGTTGCGCGGAGGCCGGTGGAGCAGCTTCACCACCGAGGACGGCCTGGTGTGGAACGATTGCGACGGGGAAGCGTTCTGGGCGGATGCCGATGGCGGAGTCTGGCTGGGCACGAGCGGCGGCGTATCGCACTACCACTTCCCAGGGGGACCGACTGCGGGGCTGCCGGCCGAACCGACCATCGCGCGGCTCGAGATTACGCAGCGGCCGAGGCTGATCCGCGCGGAGTTCTCCACGCTGAACTTCAAGGCCGAGCAGCTGGTTTCTTTTTCCTACCGCCTGGACGACGGGCCGTGGACGGATTCGGTGGAGCGCAACCTCTCCGTCACCGGGCTGGGACCGGGCACGCATCACCTGGAACTCCGCAGCCGGGTGCGCAAGGAGCCGTTCGGGCCGCGCACCGCGAGGGTGGAGTTCCGACTCGAACCGGTGTGGAGCGAGACGTGGTGGGCGCGCGGGCTGGCCGTGCTTGCACTGCTGCTCGCCATTAGCCAGATCGTGTATTGGCGGCTGCGCGCCTCGGCGCGCAGGCAGGCGGAGTTGGAAGCGCTGGTGGTGGCCCGGACGGAGAATCTGAGTGCCGCCAATCGGGCGCTGGACGAGACGGCGCGGCAGTTGCGCAGCAGCCAGGATCGCCTGCGCCTGCTGTTCCAGCAGACGCCGGCCGGCATCTTTCTGTTCGACCGGGAGCTGAAGGTCACGGAGTGCAACGAACAGTTCCGAAGCATCCTTGGCGCCGGCGAAGCCCACAGTAGGGCGCTCGATCTCACCCTGTTGAAAGAGCCGGGGATTCTGCCGGCGATTGAGGCGGCGCTGGCGGGGAGCGAGGGCAAGTACGAGGGGCCATGCACGCTGGCCTCGGCGGGCGCCGGGTGCGCCTGCGTCGCGCTGACGACGGTACCGTTGTGGGACGAGAATCGCGAATTGCAGGGGGGAATCGGACTGGCGGTGGACATCTCCGAGCGGAAACTGGCGGAAGCGGAGCGCGAACGCCTGATCGCGGGGCTGCAACAGGCACTGGCGGAAGTGAAGACGCTGAGCGGCCTGCTCCCGATCTGCGCGAGTTGCAAAAAGATCAGGGACGATGCCGGCTACTGGACACAGGTGGAGGCGTTCATCGAGGTCCGCACCGGGGTTCAGTTCAGCCATGGCGTGTGCCCGGAGTGTTGGAAGGTGTTGTACCCCGATTACCCCATGGCGCAATAGGGGCAGGGGGTTGAGATTGAGTGTATGCCGAGGGCGAAATGAGGCACAGTCCGAGCTGGTTCACTCGCCGCAACGCGGTGATCGCGTCCGCGACGCTGCTGCTGGCGGCAGCAGTGGGAGTGAGGCCGTGGCTGAGCCGGCCGCGGGCGGACGCGGTCTACCGGATTGGCTACGAGCACAATCCGCCGAACATGGTGGTGGGCGCGAACGGCGAGTTGAGCGGGCTGGCGATCGAGACGGTGCGGGAGGCGGCGCGGCGGGCGGGGATCCGCTTGCAGTGGGTGCGCTATGAGGGTCCCGGGAATCCGCTGGCGGAGGGCGCCCTGGAGCTGTGGCCGCTGATGGCGGACGTACCCGGACGGCGTCCCAAGATCCACTTCACGGACCCGTGGCTGCAGACGCACTACATGGTGCTCTACCGGGCGGGGGGCGCGGCTCCCGCACAGGATTTTCAAGGCAACATCGGCCACTATTCGCAGACGCTGCACGGGCGGCTGGTGCGGCAACAGTATCCGCGCGCCAGGGATCTGAGCTTTGACACGCGCGAAGCGGTGCTGGTGGGACTCTGCCGCGGCGAGGTGGACGCGGCCTTCCTGGAAGAGCGGGCGGCGTTACGGCTGAGCGGCAAGACGGACAATGGCGCCGCGCCGTGCGCGCTGGAATCGGAACTACTGCCGCAGCTCTTGATCCGGTTCAGCGTGGCATCGAGCCTGGGGGCGAGCGAGGTAGCGGACCGCATCCGCGAAGAGATCGGCGAGATGGCGCGGGATGGCGCGCTCACGGCGCACGTGAGCCAGTATGCGAACGAAGGCGTACACGATGCCACGGCGGCCTTCCAGTGGGCGCAGGCGGAGCAGCGCGCGCGGCTGCTGACATATGCCGCCGCAGCCCTGATGCTGGTGCTTATCGTGGTGCTCTGGATGTACCGGCTGGCGCAGGCGGCACGGCTTTCGGCGGAACGGGCGGCGCTTTTGCTGCAGGCGCGGGAGGCGCATTTCCGCACGCTGCTGGAACACTCCGCCGATTTGATTCTGGTGATCGACGGGGAGTTGCGGTTCAAATACATCAGCCCATCCGGCCCGGAGATTTTCGGTTGGAAGCAGGGGGATTTGGAGCGGTTTGGCCTCGGGGAACTTCTGCACGCGGAGGATCGCGCGGCATTCGAAGAGGCGGTGAGAAGCATGCCCGCGGCGGAAGCGCCTCCCACGCGCGTGCGCCTGCGCCTCAAGCATCGCGGCAAGGAGCAGGGCGACGGTACGCACTGCACGTTCCAGGCTCCGGTGCGGCGCTTGCCCGCCACCGGCAGCGAGGGCGAGGGCACAAGCGGCGGCGTGCTCATCAACGCGCGGGACATCACGGGGGAGTTGCGGTTGCAGGAGCAGTTGCAGCAGGCGCAGAAGCTGGAGGCGATGGGCCGGCTGGCGGGCGGGATCGCGCACGACTTCAACAATCAGCTCACGGTGATCAACGGCTACTGCGAACTGATCTCCCGCCACTTTCAGGAGGGCGGACCGGTGGCGGAGGGGATTGCGCACATTCGCGCCTCCAGCGACCAGGCGGCGCTGCTGACGCGGCAGTTGCTGGCCTTCAGCCGGCGGCAGAAGATCGAGCCACGAGTCCTGGATCTGAATGCAGTGGTCTCCGGCACCGGCGGAATGCTGGAGAGACTGTTGGGCACGCAGGTACACCTTGTGTGCAGCCTGAACGCGGAGACCAGACCGATTCTGGCCGATGCGGGGCAGATGCAACAGGTGGTGATGAACCTGGCCCTGAATGCGCGCGACGCCATGCCGGCGGGAGGCACGCTGCGGCTGGAGACGGGCAATCTGTACCTGAGCGCCGAACAGGCCGGGCAGCGTGCGCTAAGCCCGGGAGGCTACGCGGTGCTGACGGTCAGCGACACCGGCACGGGCATGGACGAAGCGACGCGGCTGCACATTTTCGAGCCCTTCTTCACGACCAAAGCCGCAGGCAAAGGAACGGGGTTGGGGCTGGCGACGGTCTACGGGATTGTGAAGCAGCACCACGGAGCGATCGAAGTGGAGAGCCAGCCAGGCAAGGGCAGCACGTTTCGTATTCTGCTGGCGCACTCGGAGAAGCCGGTGGAGGCGGTAGCGGCCGGGGCGGGGGCCGGCGGGCGCAGAGGCTCGGAGACGATCCTCCTGGTGGAGGACCAACCCGAAATCCGCACTTTGGCGGGCAGGATTCTGCGCTCCTGCAATTACGACGTGCTGGAGGCCGGCAGCGGGGAGGCCGCGCTCTCGCTGGCGGGCGGACACTCCGGGCCGATTCAGCTTCTGCTCACGGACGTGCGCATGCCAGGCATGAGCGGACTCGCACTGGCCGTGCAGTTGCGGGCGGCACGGCCCACGGTCAAGGTGCTTTACATCTCCGGCTACGCTGTAGACCCGGGCGCGGCGGGTCCGGATGCGCAGTTCCTGGCGAAGCCGTTCACGCCGCAGAGCCTCGCGGCCAAGGTGCGCGAGGTGTTGGATGGCGCGGGGCCGGCGGCGAATTGAGACGGCGCGTGCGGGATAATGGGCGGGATCACTTGAGGTGATCATGGGCCGCGCAGCCTGCCATCCGGAGGGCGTTTCCCCGCGCAGTTCCCCGATTGCGAGTGGCTTGAAGAGCAGGCTGGGAGGGCAGAATGAACCGACGGGATTTCCTGCAGAACGCGGCCGTGGGAGCGATGGCTTCCAGCGCTCTGGAGATTCAGGCGGCGCCGGCCGCGGCGAAAATGATCGGGCTGCAGGTGGGCGCGGTCTCCTTCGTGGACGAAGGCGTCACGCAGGTGCTGGACGTGCTGCAGCACTCCGCCTCCGTGAATACGCTGTTCGTGGCGACGTTCACGTATGGCCGCGGCATCGCGGGACGGCAGGTGCCGGGGCAACCGCTGCCCGATCACGGCAAGCAGGAGTACGACACCGATACCTTCAAGGGCGGCAGCTACACCCGCGTGCATCCGCAGTATTACCACGACACGGCGATCCAGAATTTCCGCGCGCCCGATTTCGGCGATTACGACGTGCTGGAGGCGGTGATTCCGGAGGCGCGCAAGCGCGGCATGAAGACGATCTGCTGGTTCGAAGACGTGTGGAACGGGAGCGTGCCGAATATCGCGCAGGCGCAGGAGAAGCGTTTCGACGGGACGAATGCGACTACGCTGTGTTTCAACAATCCGAATTACCGCAACTGGCTGCTGGGCACGGTGGAGGATTACGCGCGGTCGTATGAGATCGATGGCATCATGTGGGGGTCGGAGCGGCAGGGCGCATTCGCCAACGCACTCGGCGCGAGCCACGGCGGCAATGGGGGCGGAGTGGCCCGCACCACCTGTTTCTGCGGGTTCTGCGAGGCCAAGGCGAAGGCTCGCGGAGTGGACGCGGGGCGCGCGCGGGCTGGCTTCGCGGCGCTGGAGAAGTTCGTGCAGGCGGGGCGGCGGAAGGAGCGTCCGGTGGACGGCTACTACGTGGAGATGTGGCGGCTGCTGCTGCGGCATCCCGAGTTGCTGGCGTGGGAGATGCTGTGGACGGACAGCCTGCGCGAGACCTACGCGGCGATCTACGCCAAGGTGAAGGCGATCAAGCCCGCGCTGGGCGTGGGCTGGCACATCTGGCACAACAACTCCTTCAGCCCGATTTACCGCGCCGAGCAGGATCTGAGCGAGATCTCGCCCTACTCGGATTTTCTGAAGATGGTGATGTATCACAACTGCGGCGGCGAGCGCATGGCCAGTTACATCCAGAGCGTGGGCGGCAATATTTACGGCGACGTGCCGGGGCAGGAGTTGCTGGACTTCCACTACCGCGTGCTGGATTTCCGGCAGGAGAAGCCCCTGGCCGAGATCGCGAAAGCGGGTTTCTCCGCCGATTACGTGTACCGCGAGGCGAAGCGCGCGCGAGAGGCGCTGAACGGGACGAAGACGCAGTTGTGGCCGGGAATCGATATCGATATTCCGACGGGGAAGGCGCAGAGCAAATCCACGCCGGCGGGCACGCGGGACGCGGTGGCGGCGGCGCTGCGCGGAGGCGTGGACGGGATTCTGCTCTCGCGCAAATACTCCGAGATGCGGCTCGGGAACCTGCGCGGCGCGGGCGAGGCGATCCAAGCCGCGGGGATCGCGTAAGAGGGCAAGGGGCTTCTCATGCAGAATACGCGAAGGAACTTTCTCCGGCTCTCCGCCGCTGTCGCGCTCGCGACACCGGTGGTTCCTCAAGCGATGAATCAGGCGAGGGCGCAAGGGCAAGCCTCGGGCAAACAGCCGTGGTATTCGCGCACGTGTCGCTGGGGACAGACGAACATCACCGAACTCGACCCGGTGCAGTACGACATCGGGTGGTGGCGCGAGTATTGGAAGCGCACGGCGGTACAGGGCGTGATTGTGAACGCGGGCGGGATCGTGGCGTATTATCCGAGCAAGTTCCCGCTGCAGTATCGCGCGCAATATCTCAACGGGCGCGATCTGTTCGGGGAAGTGACGGAAGCGGCTCACCACGACGGGCTCGTGGTGATGGCGCGCATGGATTCCAACCGCACGGCGGAGAACTTCTACGAAGCGCATCCGGAGTGGTTCGCGCGCATGGCGGATGGCAAGCCGTATCGAGCGGCCGATAAATACATCACGTGCATCAACAGTCCGTATTACGACGAGTACCTGCCGGAGGTGCTGCGCGAGATCATCGAGCGCTCGCACCCGGAGGGTTTCACGGACAACAGTTGGAGCGGCATGGGGCGCGACAGCATTTGTTACTGCGACAACTGCCAGCGGAAGTTCCGCGCCAAGGCGGGAGCGGCGATTCCGGCGCGGGCCAATTGGGACGACCCCGCGTACCGGCAGTGGATTCTGTGGAACTACGAGCGCCGCACGGAACTGTGGGAGTTCAACAACCGCGTGACGCAGGGCGCGGGCGGGGCGGAGTGCATCTGGAGCGGCATGAACAGCGGCTCGGTGACGTCACAGGCAAGCTCGTTCCGCGACCTCAAGGAGATCTGCGGGCGCGCCCACATCCTGATGCTGGACCATCAGCGGCGCACCGATTCCACGGGCTTCCAGCAGAACGGCGATACGGGCAAGCGGGTGCATTCGCTGATGGGCTGGGGCAAACTCGCGGCGGAGAGCATGGCGATGTACGAGGCGGGGCGCAACTCTTTCCGGGTGGCGAGCAAGCCCGCGGCGGAGGCGCGCATGTGGATGATCGCCGGCATCGCGGGGGGCATACAGCCGTGGTGGCACCACATCGGCGCGTATCACGAAGACCGCCGAATGTATCGCACGGCGGAGCCGGTGATGCAGTGGCACAAGGCCAACGAGGCGTACCTGATGCATCGCAAGCCGGTGGCCAGCGTGGGGCTGCTCTGGTCGCAGCGCAATACCGATTTCTACGGGCGGGACGATGCCGCGGAGCTGGTGGACGCGCCTTACGAAGGCTTCGCGCAGGCGCTGTTGCGGGCGCGCATTCCCTACGTGCCGGTTCATGCCGGCGATCTTCGGGGCAAGGCGGAAGGCATCACGGTGCTGGTGCTGCCCAACGTGGGCGGCCTCTCCGACGACGAGTGCCTCGCGATCCGCGATTTTGTGCGCGGCGGCGGCTCGCTGATCGCGACCGGCGAAAGCTCGCTTTACAACGAGTGGGGCGAGGCGCGCGCCGATTTCGGCCTGGCGGAACTGCTGCGCGTACACATGCAGGGCAAGCCTGCGGCGGCACGTCCGCGACGCAGCGCCGCGGCGCAGTTGCACACGTATTTGCGGCTGCATCCGGAATTTCGCGGGCGCGTGGACGGTCCGAAGAACGGCAAGGAGCCGCCTGCCACGGGCACGCGCCACGCGGTGCTGGCGGGGTTCGAAGAGACGGACCTGATCCCGTTCGGCGGAGCGCTGCAGGCTCTGCGCGTGGATGAGGGGGCGCTGGTGCCGCTCACGTTCGTGCCGGATTTTCCGGTGTATCCGCCAGAGACTTCGTGGATGCGCGAGCCCGACACGAGCATCCCTGGCTTGGTGCTGAGTGAGGCGCGCGGTGGAGGACGAGTGGCGTATCTGGCGGCGGATCTGGACCGGCGCTACTTCCGCGAACTGCTGCCCGATCACGCGAGTGTGCTGGCGAATCTGGTGCGCTGGGCCGCGGGGGACAGCATTCCCTTGCGCGTGAGCGGCGCGGGCCTGATCGATTGCCACCTGTACCAACAAGGCCAGCGACTGGTGCTGCACCTGGTCAACCTGACGAGCGCGGCAACGTGGCGGGCGCCCATCGACGAGCTGATTCCGGTGGGG
>CAIRBY010000795.1 GCA_903876865.1 uncultured Acidobacteriia bacterium | reverse complement strand
GCGCGCCACCACCTTCCTCCACGAGTTGCAGGACGTGGACTGGCGGCGCTACGGCCAGGGCATGCGCTCGCGCCAGGAGTTGCGCGAAATGCGCGCGCGCCTGGAGCGCGAGCAGGGCCCGCGCAATCCGCTCAAGGCCGGCACGGGCGGCTACTACGATATCGATTTCGCCCTGATGTACCTGCGCCTGCGCGGCGCGGGCATCTTCTACAAGGTGTTGAACACCCCGGCGCGCATCGACGTGATCGAACAGATGGGGCACCTGACACCGGGCGATGCCGGTTTCCTGCGCGACGCCGCCACATTCTATCGCGCGCTCGATCACGGACAGCGGCTCTGCAGCGGGCACGCCGAGGGCAGCCTGCCTACTTCACACGCGCAGTTCGAGGTGCTGACCGCCCTGGTGCGCCGCTGGACGCCCGCGCATCTCCACGCGGCCCCGCTGGATGTGACGCTGGCGGAGATCCGCCGCCACACGCGCGAGTTATTCGAACGCCTCTTTGGGAGTGAAGCATGATCCGGCGCCTTAGGATCGATCGTTGTGCCGCGGCTGTGCTCGCTGTAGCCGCCATCCTCGCGCTCTACGCGCTGGTGCTGCCGGTGAACAACACCACCGTGGCGCTATCGCTGCTATTGGCGATCCTCGGCTTCTCCGCGCGCTGGGGCCTGGCGGAGGCCACGGTTGCCTCGCTGGTTGCGGTGCTCGGCTTCAACTATTACTTCCTGCCGCCGGTCCGCACCTTCACCATTCAGGATCCGCAGAACTGGGTGGCCGCGGTTGCGTTTCTGGTGACGGCGGTGACGGCGAGCCAGCTCTCCGCGCGCGTACGGCGCCGCGCGGCCGAAGCCGAAGCGCGCCGCCTGGAGATCGAGCGGCTCTACGAACTGGTACAGGGCATGATGCTCAGCGGCACCTCGCAGCGCGCCATCCGCGAATTCGTGCAGCGCGTGGTGCAGGTGTTCGGCTGCAATGCGGCGGCCTTCTATTACCGCCCCGCCGACGCCTTCTTCCGCTCGGGTCCGGAGAGCGCGCCGGTGAGCGATCACGATCTGCTGGCCGCCGCCGAGATCGATCACCTCTCCGTGGAGCCCTCGCGGCAACGCGCCATGGCGCCCGTGCGCTTCGGCGGACGCACGCTTGGTTCGGTCGCGCTGCTCGGCCCGCTGCCATCGGACCAGACCCTGCTCGCCATCGTCAACCTGATCGCCCTCTCGATCGAAAAAGCGCGCGCGATTGAAGACGCCAGCCAGGCCGAAGCGGCGCGCCAGAGCGAAGCCCTCAAAGCAGCTCTGCTCGATTCGCTCGCACACGATATCAAGACGCCGCTCACCTCCATCAAAGCCGCCGTGACCAGCCTGCTCGGCAATGCCGCCGGCAGCGATCTGGAACTGCTGACCATCATCAACGAAGAGGCGGACCGCCTGAATCAACTGGCCGCCGAAGTCATCGCCATGGCGCGCGTCGAAGCCGGGAAACTGCACCTGGAAAAGCGCCCGGCGGAGGCGCGCGAGATGATTGACGGCGCGCTCGCGGAACTGGCGAATGCACGCGCCGGCCGCACCGTGCTGATCGAGGTTCCGGCGGACCTGCCCCTGCTGGACTGCGACCCCGAATTCGTGCAGCAGGTGCTGAAGCAGTTGCTGGAAAACGCCTTCAAGTACTCGCCCGAGACTGAGCCGGTTAGCGTCTCCGCCGTGCCGAAAGGTGCGAGAATCGTGATCGGAGTGGCAGATCGCGGACCGGGTTTGGACGACTCGGAGCGCCCCCACATCTTCGACAAATTTTTCCGCGGCCGCCGCCACCGCTTTGAGACCAAGGGGACCGGCATGGGGCTCGCGATCGCGAAAGGCATTATGGAAGCACACGGCGAAAAGATGTGGGTGCAGAGCGAACCAGGCCACGGCACGGCGTTCTATTTCACCCTGCCTGTGGCCGCGGGACGTGTGCGATGAGTGCAGGCAAAATTCTGGTGGTGGATGACGATCCGCAGATCCGCCGCGTGATGAAGGCCACGCTGGTGGGCCACGGTTACGAAGTGGTGGAAGCGCGCACGGGCGAAGACGCG
>CAIRBY010000794.1 GCA_903876865.1 uncultured Acidobacteriia bacterium | reverse complement strand
TTCAACGTGGGGCGCGTGGGCGGCGGCACGTCTATCAACGCCATTCCCTTCGACGCGTGGATGGAAGTGGATATGCGCAGCGCGGACCCGGCAGCGTTGAAAGACATCGACACGCGCTTCAACGCGGCGGTGCAACAGGCGGTGAAAGAAGAGAACGCGCGCTGGAACAATCGCGGCGCTGTTTCGGCGTCGGCGGAGCTGGTGGGAGTGCGTCCGGCGGGACAGACGGCGAAAGAGAGCGCGATCGTGCAAACGGCGATGGCAGTCTCCCGCGCTATGCAGATCGAAGAAGTACTGCGCGAGGGATCAACGGATTCCAACGTGCCCATGAACCTGCACATCCCGGCCATCACTATCTCTGGCGGCGGATCCGGCAGCGGCACGCACTCGCTCAACGAGACCTTCGACTCCAAAGACTCGTGGCGCGGCACGCAGCGCGCGCTGCTGCTGGCAATTGCGCTAGCGCGGTGATGGCACCTTCCAATGGTTCCATGCGGCTTCGGCGGCCTGCGCGATGACTCGCTCGCGGACTGTCTGGTCCGCGGTGGAATCGGCGACGAACACGGCGATGGCGAAGCGCCTGCCATCGGGGAGCGTGACGAGGCCGATATCGTTGGTCGCGGCCGTGAAGCCCTGGTCGGTGCCAGAGGTGCCGGTCTTGTGCGCCACCACGGTCCCGGGAGGCAGCAGGCCCTTGATCCGCGCCGGACCGGTAGCGGTCGCGGTCATCCATTGCCGCAGCAGGGCGTGACTGGCGGGGGTGAGGCCGCGCCCCGCGTCGAAGGCGGTGAGCAGCGCTACGGCGGCATCGGGCGTGGCCCAGTTGCGATACTGCGCGCGCGTGTCGCGCGACATCTCCAGTTCCGTGGTCGCCACCGTCAGGTCGCGGATGCCGAGCGTGCGCAGGTATGCGGTGACGCGCGCCGGACCGCCGGCGAGGCGCAAGAGAACATCGGATGCGGTGCCATCGCTTTCCGAGACGGCATAGCGGAGCACCTCGCGCAGGCTGACCGCGGCGCCCTCTGGATGCTGGTCGCGGATCGGGCTGTGCAGCGCGGCCGGCACCATTTCAGACCTGGCGATGCGGACGACCTGATCGAGCGAGAGGCTGCCGCCATCCACCAGGTGCAGCACAGCCATCGCGATGGGGAATTTGTAGACGCTTTGCATGGGAAAGCGCTGGGCATTGTGGAACGCAGCGCGCTCGGGCGTGCCGAGCAACGCGGCCGCAATTCCGACCTTGCCCTGACTCTGCCCAGCGATCACGGCGAAGCGCGCGGGCAAATCGTGAGATTGCGGCGGGGCCAGGAAAAACAGCAGCAGCGGGAGCATTCTTTCGATTCTCGCAGAGAGCGGAGGAGCGCGGATTCCGGGCGTGAAATGGAATCGTCTACCATGGGACAATTGCAACCCTGGACACTCATGAAACTAGCGACAGCACTCCTCTTTACAATCACGGCTTGGGCGCAGAGTTGGACCCCGCAAGCAGGCAACACGCGCGCTTCCTTGCGCGGCGTGAGCGCGGTGGATGCGCGGACGGTTTGGGCAAGTGGCAGCGGCGGCACGGTGCTGGTCACGAACGATGGCGGCGCCACCTGGCGGCTCTCGAAGATCGAGGGTGCGGAAGCGCTCGATTTCCGCGGCATCCGCGCCACTGATGCACGCACCGTCTATGTGATGAGCGCAGGCGCGGGCGAAAAGTCGCGCATCTACAAGACCGCTGACGCAGGCTCGCATTGGACGCTGCTTTTCACCAATCACGAAGCCAAAGGCTTCTTCGACGCGATCGCGTTCTGGGACGCGAAGCACGGCATCGTGCTGGGAGATCAGTTGGAGGGCCATCCGGACATTTTGACCACTGAAGACGCCGGCGCGCACTGGACGCGCCGCACGCCGCCCGCCGCACTCCCCAACGAAGGCGCGTTCGCCGCGAGCAATACCTGTCTCACGCTGCTCGGCAAGAAGGATGCCTGGTTCGGCACCGGCGGCGCAGGGGCCGCGCGCATTTTTCACTCCGCCGATCGCGGCATCACGTGGAGTGTCGCGCCTTCGCCCATTCGCAACGATGGCGCGGCCGCGGGCGTATTCTCGCTCGCCTTCGACACTGCCAAACACGGCATCGCCGTGGGCGGCGATTACTCCAAGGACAAAGAGGCGCGCCAGAATATCGCCGTGACCAGCGATGGCGGACGCAGTTGGAACGCACCCGAACACGCGCCGCTGGGATTCCGCTCGGCGGTGGCCTTCGTTGCGAAGGGTAAGCT
>CAIRBY010000793.1 GCA_903876865.1 uncultured Acidobacteriia bacterium | reverse complement strand
GTTCCTATGGCCTGTTTCAATCCGCCGAGAACTTTCGGCCATCCCGACATATTAAAGACAATCGCGCCTGTAATGCTGATTAAGATCCTGAAACCCTGCTGCGCGTTTCTGGAAGCCAACGGCGTGACCTTGCCGGAATCGGCCAGCGCGGACATCGATTATATGAGCCTGGCCGGCATCCTCGCCACTCCGGATGAGGGCATGGACTCCCATGTGATCGAGGGCCTGCACGTCATTACCGCCGTGGGCACAGACGGCAACTTCGACGAATTGCTAAACATAGCTCGGCGGAATTTCATCGAAGTGGACATGGATGCGAGCGCCTGCGATCTGGCGGCTCGGATCTGGTTGGTGCAGCCGCAGATACTCCAATTGAAAGACCGGGAGCAGGTGGTGGAACGCCGCCGGAAATTCGAGAGCTTCCGGGCGCGCGATGCGCGGACCGTCGTGCCGCTGAACAAGATTCCGGCGGACCTCGGCCCGCTTCAACTGGACCTGGAAGGGAGCTTCCAATCGAAGAAACGGGGGATCGGCTGCGTCCTGGCCCGTCACGATGTGGGCAGTGAGGCGCATTTCCTGGTCCAGCACGGGCAGCCATGCAAGCGCGTGCCCAGCCGTAAGGGGGCGCAATCCACGTGCACCCTACTCCGGCCAGAGCAGACCGATAAGGTGATTTACGACCCGGTCCACAACGAGCTTCGGATGAACGCCAGCGGCCCGTGGGACCTCCGCCTGTACCGGGAGAAGTTCGGACTTCATCTGTTCGGCGATCCGCACAATTTCGTCTACGCGGAGAAGTATACGCTGGCGCCGCTCCAGAAGTACGGGGCGGCCGCCTTGTACTGCCGCGACGTCGGCGGCATGGAGTGGGTCAGGCTCGTAGAAGTCGAATACGTCAGCGACGGCCCGCTCAGTCTCGTTGACCGTGTGAAGGCGGACGACGTATTCGCCGCACTCGCGCTGAAGAACCGCTCCATCGAATGCGACGTGGGTATCCGGAGGGCGGCCTTCGAGGTGAAGCTACAGGGCGTGGCCAAGGCGCGGCCGCTGGAAATCCAGCCGAGGAACATCGCGAAATACGGTCGCGGCGAAGAGGCCGCCATCATTGAGCAATGGCTGCATCTCAGGGAGTTTGTACTGGTTGGAACGGCGGCGGAAGATGAGAGATTTGAATCGGTTTTGGCATTCGCTTGAGCGCGTTTCGGGCCTGCAGGCGATACCCGCATTCTGGGCGGAATACTGCGGGCCACACTTTGAGCTGGTGAGGCCTCATCTGCGGACGACGGACACCGTCGGCGGCCTTTATCCGTGCCCGTACCCCAGTGCCGGACATTGCCCGCGCCGGATTGTGGATTACGGGGACGGAAGTTACGCCGCCATCTGCCGCGATCCGCACAAAGTCTGCCCAGACGTGCCGTTGCAACCGCGGGACGTGGTGGTGCAGGAACTGAGGATAGGCGGGTTCATGCAAACACTCGCGACACCGCTCGGTTTCCGATGGCAACCACCCGTGCTGCGCGGCGATTGCACATGGGCCATTGGCATCTCCCTCCGGCAGGAGACCCGGGG
>CAIRBY010000792.1 GCA_903876865.1 uncultured Acidobacteriia bacterium | reverse complement strand
GGCCGGTGATGTCGGCGGTGATCTTTGCGGTCAGCGGGGTCGTGCCGCTGGCCGGGGATGCGGCGAGCCAGGGGCAGGCGGCCACCACCTGCACCACGACACCGGTAGGTACGCTCGTGATCGTGAGGAACTGCGCGGGCGGCGCGGGCGCCCCGAGTTGGAAGTTGAAACTCAGCGTATCCGGCGCGACCTGCAGCACCGGCGCGGTCGCCGCTCCCACCGCGAACAGGATCGAGTTATTGATGCCGTAGACCGTGCCATCCGGGCCAATCACGGTGGGAGTGTAGGCTTCGCCGATCCCCGAACTCAGCACCGCGCTTTCCGTGAGCGCGTTCGCGGTGAGGTCCCAGCGATAGAGTTTGCCGTCCTCGCTCCCGGCCAGAATCGAGCGTGTGCCCGGGTCCACCACCGCCGAATTGATGCACCACTCTTTCACCCCCGCAGAATCGGGGGCCGGGGTCACGCCGGCAATGGTCAGCACCTCGCGCATCACTGTCACACCGGTTCGTGTCTCGCTCTGGGTCGCGTTTGGGTCCAGGATCGCCAGGCGGTTGATGCCGCTGCCGCCGGCCACGGCATAGTCGTTGTACTTCGTCATCAGCAGGTACTTCGATGGGCCGGTATAAGCCGCCACCATGGATGCGGGCACGATGGACGCGGTGTCGTCCCAGCCGAAAGCGCCGGGCGTCTTGCGCTGCGCGAGCGTGGCATCGAAGTGCAAGAGCCAGCCGCGCTCGTGATTGTCGCCGAGCGGATTGTCGAGCACGCCGTAATAGACGTCGCCATCGGGACCGACGGTGGGCGAGGAAGTCGCGTTGTCGGTGAGCCATGCGTCGAGCCCCGAATAGGGATCGCGGAGGCGGACGCGCGCGAGCGGAGCCAGCGTGGCGCTATCGAGCGCGACCAGGTAGCCGGAGACGCCGTTAGAGATGGCGAGGTAGAGCGTCTTGCCATCGGCGCTCAGCGCGGGCGCGCAGTTGTATGCCACTTGCGACATGGTAGGGTCGGCCGAAGCGGTGGTGGCGGCGGTCCACCTGCCGGCGCCGTCCGAGCCGATGCGCGCCACGCCGCTTGCGAGCGGCACGGGCGTGGTCCCGCCGGCCACGAACCCGAAGTAGAGGTTGCCGGCGGCATCGCTGGTGATGGGTGTATTGATGCGCACGGCGGCGTCGTATGCCTGCGGGGCGGCGGTGTAATTTGCGGCTCCGAAGAAGGCGAGTTGGCCCTGCGTGCCGGTCGCGGCATCGGGCGTATCGCGGAAGCGCACGGTGCCGCCCGCGCCGGGAAAGTAGACGCGCCCCTGGGGTGTGAGGGCCACGCCGAACTCCGGGGTCCACTCATGCGGCGGCAGGGTGTAGTCGCTCGCCTGGCTCCACCGCAGGCTGCCATCGGCGGCGGCGCGCGCCTCCACGCGGAAGCCCTCGATCGCGCCCGTCTTCACCGGCACGATCACGGTGTTGCCGGCCGTGATCACGGGCGAGCCGTAGTGGATCAGCAGTTCCCCGCTGAGGTATTGCGGCTCCAGATCCACCGGCATCTGCCAGCGGATGCGGCTCAGCGCCTGGGATTTCACGGGCGAAATTGCGGTGTGCTGGGGATCGCCCGCAAAGCCCCGCCACGCCTGCGCGGGTAGCGCCGCGGCCATCAGAAAGAACAGCACCACACCCCGGAGTCCCATCGATCATGATTCCTATAGATCAGCGCAGCGTGAAGACGGCGCGCATGGCGCCGTCGCGCTCCACCGTTAAGGTCAGGTTGCCACGCTTCCCGGTTGGCGGCAACTCGGCCGGCAGCGCGGTGCTCTGTTGGATGGTGAGGGCGGTGGCGTTGAGCGTGACCGTCCGCTTCCAGCCCTTGCCGGTGAATTCCAGCGCATCGCCCGCGGCGCGCACCTCCACCTCGCCCGCCTGCGCGAACAGGCCGGTTTCGGGCAGAAAATTTGCGCCCGTGTCCTTCCACGTGAACTCGATCCAGCGGCCGCCATCCTGGGTGGAAAAGACGGCGCGGACTTTGGCCGATTCCAGAATCCACTCGGGCGTGCCATCGCCATCCAGGTCGGCGCTCCAGCAGACGGTGGCGCCGCGCGGGACCGGCAGGATACGCACCGGCAGGATACGCACCGGCAGGGTTGCTTCCGCTCCGCCGGTCACGCGCACGGATGCCTCGCGCAAGCCGGTGTTGCCGGCAGCGCCCTGCGCCGGGAAGGCGCGGAACTCCACCCGCCGCTCGTCGGTGGGCGCGATGCTGATCTCCGCCTGCGCCGGCAGGAATTCCAGCGCAGCGCCCGCCGGTTGCAGCCGGTACGTCTGGATCTGCAGCGTGTTGTTGCGGATTGCCACTTCCAGATTTCCGCCGCCGCCTTCGATCGCCACCACCGCCGGTTCCGGCGCCAGCTCCGCCGCCTGCCCGTAGTGCAGTTGCAGTCCGTTCCCCACGCGCACGGTGGCGTCGCGGAAGAGCGGCACGCGCGCCCGCCCGAGCGGGGCGCCATCGGCTTCCAGCGAGAGGTTGGCGAAATCGCCGGGCACGCTCTCGGGCGGCACCGCGATTTCGAAATCGATTTCGTTGGGCGATTTCACGACCGGCGTCGCGGAGTAGCCTTCGGGCAGGCGCAGGCGCGAGCGCGCGGCCAGGTCCGGGGAAGAGTACATCGTCGAGACGAGGTTCTTGCGGCCGATCACGAGGCGGTGCAGGTCGTTGAAGAAGCCCGAAGTTTCCGGGGCTTCGATGGCGATGCCGATGCGCACGCGCGAATCGGCCTGCTTGCTGGCGGGAATGCGCAGGCGCGCGCGCAGGTGGGTCTCGTCCCAATCGAAGCTGGTGGGGACGCCCGCGGCGAGGAAGGGGCCGACGGGCCGCCGCTCCAGTTGCAGGATGGCTTCGCCGGCTTCGGGGGCGGCGAATTCCATCGCCAGAATGCCGTTCTCGAACTCGATGGAGAGCAGCTCCGCGGTCGCGTACACGATGTGTTCGGGCGCGGCGAATTTGGTGCAGTCGCGGCACAGGCCGTCCGGCCCGAGCGAGACTCCCACGGGCAGCCACAGCGATTGGCCAGCGGCCAGGTTCACGCCCGGAATCGCGAGCGTGTGGCGCGTCACCGGGTCCAGCACGCGCAGTTCGCCCTGAAAGGGCTTCCTGGATAGGTTGCTCAGGCTGACGGCGCTGCCGGCGGGCGAGATCAGTTCGTAGGCGCTGACGCCTTCGGGCAATTTTCCGGCGGCCTGCGCCGGCAGGTTGGCGGGGCGCATGGCGCCCAGCAGGTGTCCCCAGGAACGCAGCAGGGCCGCGCTGCGCCGCAGGGCCACGGCGTGCGTGCGCTCTTCTCCGCCCAGCGCCACCGCGCCTTTACGCAGAAGAGTACTTGGATTCGCCGACCACCCTGCGGGGTAGAGCATATCTTCCACGTCCGTCCACAACAATGCGCCGCGCGCCGTGCGCAGAGCCTCGCGGCTGCGGGCGAGCGCATTCGGATCGGTGGCGGAAAGGGTGGTGATTGGGGCAGGCGCGACGGCCGCATCGAGTCCCAGTCCGCGCCCTTCCACGTAGGCGATTGGCCCGCCGTGGGCCACGGTCTGCGGCGCCAGCAGTTGCTCGAGTTGCTTGAGCCACGCGCGCTGCTCCGCCGGATCGTGTGTGGTGGCGACCATGCCCGCGGCCGGCGTCACAGGGCGGATCCACGCGTGCAGGCCGAGTTTGCGCAGGAGGCGGATGAGGCCGAGCAGATCGCGGCGCGGCGAGGTGCTGCCGGTGAGATCGAAAGTGCCGGACGCGGTCTGGTGGTAGGGCGCGGGGATGGTGAACGCGACCGTATCCACGCCGATATTTTTCAGCCAGACCAGTTCGCGCTCCCACACGGGGCGCGGATAGAGGTAGTAAGGGAACTCGACGGCTTGCACGGTGGCGGGCGGGTTGACGTCGGCAGGCGCCGGCAGGGCGTTGCACAGCAGCCATAACAGCGCGCCCGCGCGGATCAAAACTTCTTGCCCCGGCGGATGCGGTAATCCTCGCTGTAACCGATGCGGATGACTTTGCACATCTCAAACAGGCGCGAGCGCGCGCGGTCGCCCACATGGTCTCGCAGGGTGCGGCGGTATTCGGTGCCTACGGCGGTCTTCTGAAACGTCGAACTGCCGGCATCGGCGTCGGGCAGATTGGTGGTGGCGATGAGCGGCTTGCGGTTGTTGCAGCGGTGGGTCACGATGCTGGTGACGGTATCCTGCACCCAATCCGTGACGCGGTGCGCGCCCAGATCGTCCAGCAGGAGGACTTCGCTATCCAGCGCCATCCGGTAGGCCTCTTTGTTGGAAGAGTTGGAGCTGGAATCGTAGCCCGCGCGGATGCGATCGAGCAGGGTCTGGTAATCCGTGAAGACGCCTTCGAAGCCCTTCTGAATAATGCGCCGGAGCGCCGCCACGGCGAGGTGCGTCTTGCCCGTGCCCGGCTCGCCGATCAGGAGCAGGCCGGGGTAGGCGCCGGTCGGAAACTCATCGGCGTAAGTCTTCACGGCCATCATCACGCTCTTGAGTTCCTGCACGCCTTCGGTCTTGAAATTATCGAAGGAGGCGTGCTGGTAGAGCGGCGGAATCTGCGACTTCTCTTCGAGCCGCTCCGTGCGGCCCACCGCGAGGCAGGAGCATCTTTCGGCGCCGCTCACATTGGCGCGCTCGATGATCACCCAGCCGGTGCCGCCGCATTTTTCGCAAACCGCTTGCGTGGACATTACTTCTATTATCGTGTAGTCGGGGGATGTAGCGAGGGGAGTTTCGTGGGCAGGAAAACCGACCTGCCCACGTAGGACGGACCGTTAGGACGCGGACCGGACCAAGAAAATAGTATACACCCCCGCAAGGTGGGATGCAGGCGCAGTGTACTAGTACGTTTGAGGACGTTCCGGTGCACGGTGTTTTCTTCCCGCCGGTGCTTAATTGCCAGTGCTTGTGGCGGTGGTCAGGGTGTAGGCGCCGCCGCTGGTGTAATCCCCGAACGGTTTGGCCACGAGGTAGTACGTGCCGGCGGCGAGCGATGTGGTCAGCCGCGCATTGGTGCCGCCGCCGCTGTCATCGTCCTGTTCCAGCACCGCGCCCTTCGAATCCAGCAGCACGAGGTAGGCATCGAAGGCGCTTGCGTTGAGGCGCGCATCGAACGTGCCCGCTGCGGCCATGGTCACAGTGTAGATATCCGCGAACGTGCTGTCGGTATACTGGCAGCCGGTATAGCCAATGGTGCCGGTGACGCTTCCCGAGGCCGGCAGCGTCGCCTTGGGCGCGCAGAAGGGCACTCGCGGACCCGCCGTGGTGCGCAGGTCCACTTCATACAGGCCGCCCACGGTGGCCGCGGTCCCGCGCGCCGCCAATTTGTACGAACCCGCGGGCAGATACTGTACGATCAACGGATCGTTCGACCCATAGGAGCTATCGTCCGTGCGGACCACGTTGCCATTGGCATCGTAGAGTGTCAGGTAGCCATCCACTTCGCTTGAGGTCATCACCGCCAGCGTTACCGAATCCGCCGGCAGGGTGAAGCTGTAATAATCCACCGCCTCGCCATTGGCTCCGATGCAGCTGTTCGGCCCCAGCCGCTGAATGTAGCCGCCGTTCAGATTGAGCGGCTGCGCGAAGCTGCACGCCGGCAGTTCGCGCGCGGTAAACGCCGCCGCCAGATGGTAGGGCCCCACGCCCGCGGTGGAGGCCGCCGCGACCGTGTACGTGCCCGCCGGCAGATTGGCGGAGACATGCGCGATGGTCAGGCCGTTGACATCGTCATCGCGCAGAATCAGGTTGTCCTTGGCGTCGCGGATGGCCACGATCGTATCGAAGGCCATGGAATCGACTTCCAGATCCAGCGTTCCCGAGGCCGGCAACGTGACAGTATAGAGCTCCGCCAGGCCGAAGGTGGTGCGGCAACTGGCCGTAGAAAGCGTGCTGGTGACCTGGTCGCCCGGTTTCAAAGCAGCGGCCGCGCAAGGCTGAGGGCTCACGGGCGCAAACGCAAATTTCAGTGCGTACGCTCCGCCCGAAGGCAGGTCGCTGAAAATCTGGAGGGTATAATTTCC
>CAIRBY010000791.1 GCA_903876865.1 uncultured Acidobacteriia bacterium | reverse complement strand
TGCGGCGCATCTACCTGGATACGGCCGGGCTGCTGCCCTCCCCCGAGGAGGCGCGCGCGTTTCTGACCGATCGCGACCCGGCGAAGCGCGCCAAGTTGATCGACCGGCTGATGGAGCGCGTGGAGTTCACCGATTTCTGGGCGCTCAAGTGGGGCGACCTGCTGCGCATCAAGAGCGAGTTTCCCGTGCGCCTCTGGCCCAAGGCGGTGGCGGTCTATTCCGAGTGGCTGCGCGAAAGCATCGCGCAGAACAAGCCGTACGATCAGTTCGCGCGCGAGTTGCTCACCTCCACCGGCAGCAATTTCAAGGTGGGACCGGCGAACTTCGTGCGCGCCGTGCCGAATAAGGATGCGCGCACGCTGGGCGAAACGGCGGCGCTGGTGTTCATGGGCGCGCGCATCGGCTGCGCGCGCTGCCACAGCCATCCGCTGGAGAGCTGGTCGCCGGAAGACGACCTGGGCTTGGGCGCCTATTTCGCGCGCGTGAGTTTCAAGAACACGGGCGAGTGGAAAGAGGAAGTGGTCTATCCCGATTTCAAGCTCTCTCTGCGCGACCCGCGCACGCGCCTGGTAGTGCAACCGCAGGTGCCGGGCGGCAAGCCGCTGCAGGTGGCGGCGGAGCAGGACCCGCGCGGCGAACTGGCCGAATGGCTCACCGCGCCCGGCAATCCCTACTTCTCCGCGAACATCGTGAACCGCATCTGGTACTGGCTGCTGGGGCGCGGCATCATCGAAGCGCCGGACGATCTGCGGCCGACCAATCCGCCCACCAACCCCGAACTGCTCGCGTACCTGCAACAGGAACTGGTCTCGCACCACTACGATCTGCGCCACATCTATCGCCTGATTCTGAATTCGCAGACGTATCAACTCTCTTCGCAAACGAACGAGTGGAACGCGGCGGACCAGAGCCACTTCTCGCACTACCAGACGCGGCGGCTGACGGCGGAGCAGATGCTGGATGCGATTTCGCAATTCACCGAGACCTCGGAGAAGTTCCGCAGCATCATCCCGGAGCCGTATTCGAACTGGCCGGCGAATTTCCGCGCCGAGCAGATCTCCGATGGCAACACCGAGTGCTCGTTCCTGGATCTCTTCGGCCGCTCGCCGCGCGATACGCCCTACGAAGGCGAGCGCGATTCGGGACTGACGATCCGGCAGACGCTGTATCTGTTGAACTCCGAACAACTGGAGTCGAAACTCTCCGGCAGTCCGCGCTTCAAGCGCTGGATCGCGGCCAATCGCAGCGATGCCGATATGGTGGAGGAGATCTATCTGGCGACGCTCTCCCGCTTCCCCTCCGAGAGCGAGCGCAAGAAGGCCGTGGAGTATCTGGCCGGGAAGAAGAACGCGCGCGCAGTGGGCGTGCAGGATGTGGCATGGGCAGTGGTGAATTCGAAGGAATTCGTTTTCAACCACTGAGTTCTGTTCGATCGGAATGAGGTGAAGCTATGTTGGACCTGGTGGGCAATTCGGGATCGCGGCGGGATTTCTTGCGCGTCGGCTCGGCGAGCCTGATTGGGCTGAGCCTGGCGGATTACTATCGCCTGCGCGCCGCCACTCCGGCGCCGGCGAAGGCGAAATCCGTGATCCAACTCTGGATGGCGGGCGGACCTTCGCAGACCGACACCTTCGACCCCAAACCGCAGGCCGGCGAAGATTATAGCGGACCGTTGCGCGGCGCGGTCAACACCAGCGGCGGCGGACAGTTGAGCACGCTGATGCCGCTCCTGGCGAAGCAATCCGGGAAATACTGCGTGATCCGCAGCATGACGCACGGCAACAACGCGCATGAGACCGCGGCCTACATCATGCAGACGGGGAGCATGCCCACGGCCGAACTGGTGTATCCGGCGATGGGCGCGATTGTCGCGTACAAGCGGCAGGAGGCGGGGCAGAGCGGGACGCTGCCGCCCTACATCACGCTGACCAATCCGCTGGGGCGCTTCTCCGAAGCGGGCTTCCTGGGCAACGGGTTCAAGACCTTCGCTCCCGGCGGCGACCCCAACAACGCCAACTTCCGCGTGCAGGGCCTGGTGCCGCCGCGCGGCATGACCGAGCAACGCATCTCCGAACGGCGCACACTGCTGGGGAACGTGGACGCCTTCGCGGCGCAGGCCGATCGCGTGGACGCCTATCGCACGATGGACGAGTTTCAGCAGAAGGCCTACGCCATGATTCTGGGCGACGGCAAAAAAGCCTTCGACCTGACGCAGGAGAAGGACGCGGTGCGCGACCGCTACGGGCGCAATCAGTTCGGCCAATCCTGCCTGCTGGCGCGGCGCCTGGTGGAGGCCGGCGTGCCCTTCGTGACCATCAACGATGGCGGCTGGGATACGCACAAAGACAATTTCGACGCCATGCGCAAGAAGGTGCCGATTCAGGATGCGGCGATTGCGGCCCTGCTGGACGACCTGGCGCAGCGCGGCCTGCTCGACAGCACCATCGTGACCTGGTTCGGCGAATTCGGGCGCACGCCTAAGGTGCAGAACGAGGCGCCGTGGTTCGGCGGACGGCACCACTGGGGGCAGGCCTTCGCGGCGATGGTCGCGGGCGGCGGCTTTCACGGCGGCGCGGCGCTCGGCTCGACCGATGCGCGCGGCGAGACGGTGCGCGACCGCCCCGTGTATCCGTGGGATCTGGCGGCGAGCATGTATAAGCTGCTCGGGATCGACCCGCGCGGCCGCCTGCCCCATCCGCAGGATTGCGTGGCGTACGTGAGCCCCATCGCGGGTGGAGCACTTCCCACCGGCGGCCTGCTCACGGAGATCATGTGATGCGCGGTCTTTGGACCCTGCCCACACTGCCCGTCTCCGAAGGCGTCCCGTATAGGGAGCGCCGATTCCGCGGTGGGGCATGCTTTAGCTTGCCCGTGCTGCTGTTCTTGACTGCCTCGTCGTACGCCGCAACTCCCATCACCGCCGTTGCCTTCTCGCCCGACGGCAAACTCACGCGTCGCATCAGCCCTCTCAGCGGCGCAGTGCGCGGACTCGCCTTCACCGAAGGCGTCCCGTATGGGGAGACCCTGTGATGCGCGGATTCCGCGGTGGGGCATGCTTTAGCTTGCCCGTGTTGCTGTTCTTGACTGCCTCGTCGTACGCCGCAACTCCCATCACCGCCGTTGCCTTCTCGCCCGACGGCAAAACACTCGTCTCCGGCGGACAGAAACAACTCCTCCTCTGGGATTCCGCCACCGGCAAACTCACGCGCCGCATCGGCCCTCTCGGCGGCGCAGTGCGCGGACTCGCCTTCACCAAAGATGGCGCCACGCTCGCCGTCGCGGAAGGCGTCCCCGGAAGATCCGGAGCCGTCAGCCTGATCGAGCTCGCAAGCGGCCAGGTGACCACGCTCGAAAAGTCCCCCGATGAGATGCTCGCCGTTGCCTTCAGCCCCGACGGCAAACTGCTGGCCACGGGCGGCACCAACCAGACCGTCGAAGTCTGGCGCGTGGCCGAGCGTCAACTCGCCGCGACCCTGAAAACCCACGCCGGCTGGATCACGGGCGTGGCCTTCTCGCCCGATGGCAAGGTGCTCGCCTCTTCCAGCCTCGATCAGCGCGTCAAGATCTGGGACACCGCCGATTGGAGCGAGAAGCTGGAGTTGCCGCAGAATCCGAATGGCGCGGTGAATGGCGTGGCGTACAGTCCCGAGGGCGATCTGCTGGCGTTTGCGGTGGCAGGCGCGGAAGAGCGGGCGCTGCGCACCTGGCGCGCGCAGAATGCCTTCGAGGAACTCGACCCCGCGCGGCGCAACGTGCGCGTGCAGACGCGCCCCTTCGATACCGGCACCTGCGTGCCGCTGGCCGTGGCGTTTCTGGCGAGCGTGCCCGCGGGACAATCGCGAATGCTGGCCGCCTGTTCGGACCGCAACGTGAGAATCATGAACCGTAATGGCGGCGTGCTGGCGACGCTCGCGGGCGCGGCCGATTGGATGTACGCGGTGACGGGCAGTACGGATGGCAAGCTTGTGGCGGGCGCGAGCGGCGATGGCGCGGTGAGGCTCTGGAACGCGGCCGGGAAACTGCTCTTCACCCTGCGCGAAGAGACGGCGGAGGGCACCAAGTGAAGCCTGGTCTGGCACTGCTCCTGCTCGCCGCGGCGTTCGCAGAGACGCCGTTCGCGCAGACGGCAAAGAAGCCTGCGCCCGCGCCTCCTCCTCCGCTGGAAGCGCCGCACCCGGTGCTGGCATGGATGTATCCCGCGGGCGGACAGCGCGGCACCACGGTGGAGGCCACGCTTTCGGGCACGGGCATCACGCCGGAGACTGTGCTCGTAACCGGCGGTGGCGTCACGGCGAAGATGCTGGAATCGAAGGACCCGAAGGTCACGCGCCTGAGCATCGCGATTGCGGCGGACGCGGCGCCGGGCGAGCGCGAGTTGCGCGTCTCCAACGCGGGCGGCGTCTCCAACCGCTTCCGCTTCCACGTGGGCACGCTGCCCGAGGTGCTCGAGAAAGAACCGAACTCGGAACCGGCGCAGGCACAGGTGCTCGCGGGCCTGCCGGTGGTGGTCAACGGCCAGATTCTCGAAGCCGACCGCGATTACTTCCGCTTCCACGCCAAGGCCACGGAGACTCTCGTGATCGCGGCGCAGGCGCGCGGACTGCTGCCCTTCATCGCCGACGCGGTCCCGGGCTGGTTCGACCCCGTGCTGGTGATCTACGATGCCGCCGGTCACCAACTCCATTTCGCCGACGATTTCCGCTCGCAGCCGGATCCGGTCATTTTCTTCCATCCGCCCGCCGATGGCGAGTACACTTTGGAATTGCGCGATGTGATTTATCGCGGGCGCGGCGATTTCGTCTACCGCCTCACGGTGGGCGCGGTGCCTTACGTGAGCGGCATCTTCCCGCTGGGCGGACAGCGCGGCACCACCGTCCCGGTGGAACTGCGCGGCGCGAACCTGAGCGTGCAGAAGCTGGATATCGCGGTACCGGCATCGGGCGCGCGGGTGATGCGGCTGACCCCGAATGCGCTGCCGTTCGCGGCGAGCGAACTCCCCTCGCTGCGCGCCTCCGGCGATAATCACACACCCGCCCTGGCGCAGCGCGTCAAGGCGCCGGTGACGATTGATGGACGCATCGAGACAGCGGGCGCATCGGACTACTACACGATCACGGCCAGACAAGGCGAGCGGCTGGTGATGGAGGTGATGGCGCGGCGGCTGGAATCGCCGCTCGATTCGATCCTCACGCTCTACAACTCCAAGCAGGTGCAGGTGGCCGAGAACGACGATTGGAGCGACCCGCTGGAGGCCGAGGTGACGCATCAGGCCGATTCGCGCGTCGCCTACACCTTCCCCGCGGCGGGCGATTACACGCTGCGCCTGCGCGATGTGCAGGGCAAGGGCGGCGCGGAGTATGCCTACCGCCTGCTGATCGCGCCGCCCAAGCCCGATTTCACGCTGCGCATCACGCCGGATAATCCGCGCATGGGGCAGGGCGATACGGCGGCGATCACCGTGACCGCGGTACGCACGGACGAATTCACGAGCGAGATCGGGCTGGATGTGGAGGGCCTGCCCACTGGCTTTTCCTCCAGCCACGGTCGCATCGCGGAGGGGCAGACCGAGGGCCGCCTCACCATCACCGCGCCCGCGGATGCGAAGCTGACTACGCTTTCGCCGGCGGTGGTGGGCACGGCAAAGATCGGAAGCGAAAGCGTCCGCCACACCGCTGAGGCCGCCGAATCGATGATGCAGGCCTTCGCCTTCACGCACATTCTGCCTACGCGCCAACTCTTCCTCGCGGTGGTTCCGCCGGCCGGCTTCACCATGTCCGTGAAGCGCGAAGCGGGCAGCGTGCTGGAAGTGAAGCCGGAGAGCGAGACGCAGGTCGTGGTGCGCATCACGCGCCTGAACGGCGTGAAGAACCAGGTCACGGTGCTGCCGCTGCGCCTCGCCAATGGCACCATCACCACCAAGACGGCGCAGGTGCCGCCGGAGCAGGAGGAGGTCAGCGTGACGCTGGTGGTTTCCAAAGACGCGAAGATCGGCATGCGCCAGGACATCATCATCTCCGGCGTTATGCGCGCCGGAGCCACCACGCTGACGCGCTTCGCGCAGGCGATCCCGATTGTGGTGGTGGCTGGTGCGAATTAGACAAGGGGGAACTTCATACAGCATATGGCCATGAAACGCTCACTTCTGATCGGAGCCGCGCTGACCTGCACGCTGGCCGCGCAGGGACAGGTGATGAGCCCCTACGCGATGGATTGGAAGAACAACACGGGCGGCCTGGTGGACGCTTCCGGGTTGCTCG
>CAIRBY010000790.1 GCA_903876865.1 uncultured Acidobacteriia bacterium | reverse complement strand
TGCCGACGCCGTCGCGGACGATGTTCCAGCCGAGGACCTCCTCGTAGATGTAGGTGAGCTGGATGCGGCCGGCGAACTTGGCGAAGTCGGCGTCCTTCTCGATCAGGGTTTTCGAGTTGAGGATGATAGTCTGGTCGAGGTCCTTCTGGGCGATCTGGTCGTAGACGGAGCGGAGGAGCTCGGCCTCGATCTGGTCGTTGGTGAGGCAGAGGTCGAGGCCGATGCGGGCGAACTCGATGCGGCGCTGGAGGTCGGCGCGATCCCAAAGGATGGTGGATTCGTCGGGCTGCTTGACGACGATCATGGACGGCTGCGGCGGCGCGGAGAGCGGGGCGGAGGTGGGATCGTCACCGGAGGCGCGCTGCTCGGCGCGGAGGGCGCGGTATTGGATATAGGCCTTGGCGACCTTGTAATGGCCGGCCTTCATGAGCTCCTCCTCGACCATGTCCTGGATGTCCTCGATGTGGAGGAAGGCCTGCTTGGCGGCGAGGGCGCGTTCGGTGACGGCGCGGGCGACGGCGACGGCCGGGGCGGAGTCGCGCTGGAGGGAGAGACAGGTCTTGCGGATGGCGATCTCGATCTTCTGCTCGATGAACGGGACGACCTGGTTGGTGCGGCGGATGACGCGGATGGCGGCGGTGTGGGGGCCGGTGTGGGCGAGCTTGCGGCTGCGATTGAGGAGAAGGCTCTTGGCGATGTCGTAGGCGCTGTTGTCCACGAGGGTCTTCTCGATCAGCTCGTAGAGATCGTTGAGCGAGAGGCGGAGGGGCGTGCGGCGGAGGGCTTCGGCGGAAAGGTTGGCGGCGACCTCGCCAACGATGCGGACGACGAACTCCCGGGTGGTGTCGTTGAAGATGTTGGCGGACTCGCCGCGGGCGAGGCGGACGTTGGTGACGGCCTTGCCGAGGGTGTCGGCGATTTCGCCGAGGTCGAACGGGGTTTCGCCCTGCGGGACGAGCAGGGTGATGTCGGGGAGCTGGACGTCGGCGGGGACGCAGTCACGCCAGGCGTAGGCGGGCTGGTCGAAAGGGGTGTGGGAGGCGCGTTTGAGGGCGAGGTCTTGCTGGAGGGAAGGATTCATGGCGGGCGGAGGGCGGAAGGGAGTGAGGGAGTGAGGGACGGAGTCAGGTGGCGGAGGGAAAAGGGAAGAGGTCGGAAGCCGGAAGCCAGAGGCCAGAGGCCGGAGGTCGGAGAGTGGACGGACGAGGGGTGGAGAATGGAAAAAGCGCCGCCGGGCGCGTTTGGGCGCGCGGGGGCGGAGCGGCAAGGGACGGATGGGCGGGCGGAGGACGGGCCGGACCGGCGGGGTTACAGGTCGGCGTCGTTGGTGCCTTGGAGGGCGGAGGATTTCTGGTATTCGGTGACGCGGCCCTCGAAGAAGTTCTGTTCCTTCTTGATGTCCATCATCTCGGCAAGCCAGGGGAGCGGATTCTTGATGCCCGCGGCGAGCGGGGTCAGGCCGCAGCCCTCAAGGCGGCGGTCGGCGATATAGTCGATGTAGGTCAGGAACTCATCGATCGCGAGGCCGACGGCGTTGACGGGCAGGCAGTCGCGGATGAATTCCTTTTCGAGGCGGACGGCCTCGGCCATGGTGGTGCGGAGCTCCTCCTTGAATTCGGCGGTCCAGATCTCGCGGTTCTCCTCGATCAGATCCATGAAGAGATTCCGGAACACCTCGATGTGGTTGGATTCGTCACGGAGGGTGTAGCGAAACATCTGGCCGATGCCGGGGAACTTGTTCTGGCGGTAGAGGGAGAGGACCATGCCGAAGAGGCCGTAGAACTGGGTGCCTTCCATGCACTGGCCGAAGACGAAGATGTTTTTTGCGAGCAGGCGCTTGTTTTCGGGCAGCGTGAGGTCGAGGTCGCGGCGGAGGTCCTTGGAGATCTTGGTGACGAACTCGTTTTTG
>CAIRBY010000789.1 GCA_903876865.1 uncultured Acidobacteriia bacterium | reverse complement strand
GCCACGTCCGGGTAGGCTTCCACGGGAAGTTGCTTGAAGGAAATCGCGCCCCAGATCAGCACCAGAATTCCGGCGCAGAGAACGAGGAAGCGATTTTGCAGCGCGAATGCGACGGATTTTTGGATCACTGTTCCGTGGCCTTCTGGACTTCGCGGTCGAACATCAGCGCGTTCGCCACCACGCTATCGCCAACCCGCAGTCCGCTGAGAATCTGTTGCGATTTGTCCGCGTTCACCGCGCCCGCCACTACTTCCGTGCGGCGGAAATGCTGCTCGTCGATCTTGACAAAGACCCAGTCCCGGTCCTGCAGCCGCATCACGGCGCTGGCAGGCACTACCGTGCGCGCCGTGGTTCCCTGCGAGACGAAATGCACGGTGGCGAACATGTTCGGCCGCAGCAGGCCGTGCTCATTGGGCAGTTCGAGGCGCACCTTGGCCGCGCGCGTGGCCGGGTCCAGGAGCTTGGAAATATTCGTGATTTTGGCGGCGAGGCGCCGCTCCGGATAGGCGTTGAGTTCGATCTCCGCGCGGTCGCCCACCTGCACGCGGGCCAGATCGTTCTCGTACACGTCCGCCAGTATCCAGACGCTGGAGAGATCCGCGATGGTGAAGAGGTTGGGCGCGTTGTCGAGCGATTTGACTCCCGCCGCCGGATTCACATTCTGCTCGATGATGGTGCCGGCGACGGGAGCGTGAATCTCGATGAGAGACGCCGCGTGCTGCGGATCGCCGCCCAGCAGGCGGATGCGCTCTTCGGCCGTTTGCGTGTCGATGGTGGCTTTGTGCAGCGTCTCTTCGGCGACCTCCACATCCTTTTGCGGGGCGGCACCGTGGGAGAAGAGCAGTTGCAGGCGGTCCAATTGCGTTTTGGCGAGGGCCGCATCGGCTTTGAACTTGTGATAATCGGCGAAGGCCTGCGAGACGTCCGTGCTGGTCATGGTCAGCAGCAGCTGCCCTTTCTGCACGTCGTCGCCGAGCCGCGCCTTGACCTCTACCACGCGCCCGGAAGAGAGCGAGTTGACGGCGTAGGAGCGGCTCACATCGGCCGCCACGGCACCGTTGGCGAGGATCTGATCGCTCTCGCGCCGCGCCAACGCCGGAGTGAGCGCGAAGCGTTCCGCGCCCGCCAGCGTGATTACATTGCGGTCCGGTACGGATTCCACCGTCGCCGGGGGCGCATTCGCCGGAGCGGCGGCGACGGGCTCTTTGGAGCAGCCGGTAAGCAGCGCGCTGGCGATCGCCACCACGAGTATCGCCGTCCGCGCCCGGATCGTCCGGGCCACTCTCTCTGCTTGGGTTGCTGTCACAGGATTCACTTTCTCGCCGTTCGGGCAAGCATCGGCGGGCGTCTGCTTGGATACGCTATGCATCATCGCGCCACCTCGCTGCCGGCGGCCATATTCAACTGGCCCGCCGCCGTCATGTACGCCCCCACCAGATTCAGGTAGTTCAACTGCACGCTGCGGTAATCGTTCTGCGCGTTCAGAAAATCCAGCAGGGAAGAGCCGCCGTGTTCGTAGGCGAAAGAGACGGTCTCGCGAATGCGCGTGGCCTGCGCCAGGTAGCGCGTTTTGTAAGAGCGCAGGAGCACGCGGCTGCTGTTCCAGGCGGCAAGGGCGCTATCGGCATCGCTGAAAATCTGCGCGCGCGTGGCGTCTTCCAGGCGCTCGTTGCGGCGGATATCGAGTTGGGTCCGCTCCTTCTCTCCCTGATTGCGATCGAAGAGTTTGAGCGGGAT
>CAIRBY010000788.1 GCA_903876865.1 uncultured Acidobacteriia bacterium | reverse complement strand
AGATATGCCATGGGGGTCGGAATGCCGGCCGAACTGCCCGAATACGTGGCCCGCGGGATCGACATGATGGATTGCGTGCTGCCCTCGCGCAACGCCCGCAACGGCTACCTGTTCACCTCCGAAGGGCGCGTCATCATCAAGCACGCGCGCTACAAAGACGATCCGCGTCCGCTCGACCCCAACTGCCTCTGCTACACCTGCGCCACCTACTCGCGGGCCTACCTTCGCCATTTGTTCCAGGCGGGAGAGATCCTCTTTTCGGTACTGGCGACCCGGCACAACGTGCAACGGTACCTTGACATCATGCGTGAGATTAGGCACGCTATTAGATCAGGCTCATATCCGGAATACTTGAAATCTGTGCGCTCGACTTGTGAGCAGGTCGAATAGCGCCCAACTGGTTTACGACGCGTGTTTCTTAATCTCTTTCTCCAAACGGCGACGCAGCCCAACTCCCTGCTGGGATTCCTTCCGATCCTTCTCATTTTCGGAATCTTTTACTTTCTCCTGTTCCTTCCCATGCAGCGGCAGCGCAAGCAGACGCAGAAAATGCTGGCCGGCTTGCAGAACGGCGATACCGTGGTAACCTCAGGCGGGATCGTCGGAACGATCGTCTCCATCGATTCGGACAACGTGGTGTTGCGGGTAAAGCCCGACAACATCAAACTGCAGATCGCGCGCAGCGCGGTTTCCAGCATGGCTGCTGGTGCAGCCTCCAGTGAAGTCAAGAAGTAGTACTCTATTTGAACAGGCAGTAAAACACCCATGAAGACAAATCTAACCGTCCGAACCGTGATCATCGTCGTTACGCTTCTGATCTGCGTGTTCGGCATCATCGGCTTCCCCAAGAGCGGCGCCGAACTCTCCAAGAATTTCAGCGAAAACATCCGCCTCGGTCTCGATCTGAAGGGCGGCAGCCATCTGGTGCTTGAGATCCAGGTGCAGGACGCCGTCAAGGCGGACGCCGATCAGACCGCCGAGCATCTGAAAGACGATCTGCGCAAGCAGAACATCTCCTGGAACAGCATGGACACGAGCGATGTGGCCCATATTGAAGACGCCGATAACGTGAGTCTGACCGTGAAGGGCGTACCTTCCACCCAGTCGAGTTCGTTTCGCACCCTGATCACCGAGCGCTACCCGACCTACATCCTCTCCGCCGTCAACTCCACCGATTACTCGTTGAAGTTGAAGCCGACGGATCTGCTGGAACTGAAGTCGGACACGGTCAAGCGCGCCATCGATACCATCGGCAACCGCGTCGACCAACTCGGTCTCGCGGAAAAGAGCGTGCAGCAGTACGGCCAGGCAGGCACCAAGTATCAGGTGCTCGTGCAGTTGCCGGGCGTTGACGATCCGGGCCGCGCCAAGGAACTGATCGGCACCGCCGCCGTCCTCGAAATCGACGACGTGAAAGAAGGACCGTTCCCGAGCAAGGACGCCGCGCTGGCCCAGAAGGGCGGCATTTTGCCCATGAACACCAAGTTCGTGCGCTCCAAGCCCCGCGGTACGCAGGATGGCGAACAGTGGTATCTGGTTGCCAAGACCGCCGTCATCGGCGGACGCGACATGCGCAACGCGCGCCCCGGCCAGGATGAGTTCCGCAAGTGGGAAACCAGCTTCAGCCTGTCGCAGGATGGCGGACGCCGCTTCGGCCGTTACACCGAATCCAACATTGGCAACAAGCTGGCCGTGGTGCTCGACAACTATATTGTCAGCGTCGCGACCATTCAGTCCAAGATCGAAGATTCGGGCCGCATCACGGGTCTGAGCAGTGAAGAAGAAGCGGTCGATCTCTCGCGCTACCTGCGGTCCGGTTCGCTGCCCGCGGGCGTGCTCTACCTGCAGGATCGCACCATCGGCCCGTCGCTGGGCGCCGATTCGATTCATCAGGGCATCGTCTCCGGCCTCGCCGGCCTGGGCGCCGTGATCATCGTCATGTTGTTCTATTACAAGCGGTCCGGCGTCAACGCCATTCTGGCGCTGATTCTGAACACCGTTGTATTGTTGGCCGCGGTCTCCTACTTCCATGCGGTTCTGACCCTCCCCGGCATCGCCGGAATCATCCTCACCATCGGTATGGCGGTAGATTCCAACGTGCTGATTTTCGAGCGAATTCGCGAAGAATTGCGGGCAGGGAAGAGCGTGGTGGCGGCCGTGGATCAGGGCTTCGGCAAAGCATGGTGGACCATCGTCGACACTCACGTGACCACGGTGGTATCCTGCGCTTTCCTGTTCCTGTTCGGAGAAGGTCCCGTGCGCGGTTTTGCGGTAACCTTGGTGATCGGTTTGATTGCCAACGTCTTCACCGCGGTCTTTGTCTCCAAGACCATCTTCGACTACGAATTGTCGGGGCGCCGCCAAATGCAGGAGTTGAGTATCTGAGCCTGTTCGCGGGCCAGGGAACAAAATCTAAAGGGCCGGTGTCTACCTTAACGGCGGATACCGGCACGGCAAAGTTCGATGGAATTATTTAAGAATACGAATTACGACTTTCTCGGCAAAAAATGGCCGTTCATTATCGCCTCGCTGGTGCTGACGGTTGCCGGTTTTGGCAGTATCGTGATGCAGGGCGGTTTGAAGTTTGGCATCGATTTCAAGGGCGGCGCACTCATGACCGTCAAATTCGCCAAGACTCCCCCCATTGATCAGATCCGGTCCGCATTCGCCCGCTCGGGCAAGGTAAAGGGCGAGGTTTCGGTACAGACCTTCAACGACTCTTCGGCCGTGAATGAAGTGGAGATCGGCACGGAACTGGTGGAAGAACGGTTGCTGAATACCAACCGCCAGAATATGGAGGCGGTGCTGGCCGCCACGTTCGGCCAGGCCGGTGGCAAGCTCGACTTAAACAACGCCAGCCAGTCCGATTTGGTGGAGCGTCTCCGCGAACCGATCGCGCGCGCCTCGGTCCCGATGAGCGACGACCAGTTGAAGAAGTTGACCGGCGAAATCCTCAAAATCCGCGATACTCCGCCGCGCTCGGGAATCATCACGGAATTCTCTCAATTGTCTTCCGCGCCGGGTGTCAATTCTGCTATTCTTAACACTCTTCAACAGGAGTGTTACCTGTCGCCGTACCACATCATGGAAACCCAGATGGTGGGCGCAAAGGTTGGCGCCGAGTTGCGCAACAAAGCCGTGCTCGCTACGTTGTACGCACTGGCTGGCATGCTAGTCTATATCGCATTCCGGTTTGAATGGATCTACGGCCTTGCTGCCGTGATCGCGGTCTTCCATGACACGCTGATTACCATCGGCCTGTTCTCGATCTTCCGCGAAGAGATTTCGATGACGGTCATCGCGGCACTACTTACCCTGGTAGGTTATTCGATGAACGATACGATCGTAATTTTCGACCGTATCCGCGAGAATTTGAAACTCCTGCGGCGGGAGCCGCTGGAATCACTCATGAACAAGAGCGTGAACCAGACCTTGAGCCGAACCATCATGAGCGCGGGTCTGACGTTCCTCACCGTGGTTGCTTTGTTTATCTGGGGCGGTCCGGTGCTGCACGGTTTCTCGTTTGCGCTGGTTTGCGGCATCACGGTAGGCACCTACTCCTCCGTGTTCATCGCCAGCCCGATTGTTTTGTTCTGGCAGAATTATACGGATCAGCACAAGAAAACCGCGCCCGCCCTCGCTTCGGCCTCCAGGGCTGAAGGCGGACGCAAGAGCCCGACGAGGGCCGCCAAGTAAATTTAACGCGACCGGGCACTTTTGTGCCGGAAGCGGTGTCAAAAGGAAAGGGAGCTTTGTATGTTCGAGCAAACATTCGTCGAGGGCAAGACAAAAAAGGGCTGGACAGTCCTGGTGGCTTTTTTAGCCCAAATCGTCCTGATGATCGTGGCCGTCATTCTGCCCATGATCTATTTCGATGTGCTGCCTAAGACCCAGTTGACTAGTTTCCTCGTGGCGCCTCCGCCACCTCCGCCCCCGCCTCCTCCGCCTGCCGCGCCGGCGCCCGTCAAGATCGTCAAAGTGATCCCCCGTCAGTTCGACGCGGGTAAACTGATGGCGCCGAAGTCGGTCCCCAAGGAAATCGCCAACATTAAGGAAGAAGAACTGCCGCCGGCCTCGTCCGGTGTCGGTGGAGTCGTTGGTGGTGTTCCCGGCGGTGTCGCCGGTGGCTCACCGGGTGGCGTTCTCGGCGGTATCATCGGTTCCGTGCCCAGCGCGGCGCCTCCGCCTCCTCCTCCGCCGGTTAAGGTGGAAAAACCCAAAACCCCGCAGCGCATCACGATCGGCGGTAACGTGCAGCAGGCCAAACTGGTCCGCCAGCCCAAGCCGATCTATCCTCCGCTCGCCAAACAGGCGCGCATCTCCGGCATCGTTCACCTGGCTGCCATCATTTCCAAAGACGGCACCATTCAGGATCTCAAAGTGATCAGCGGACATCCGTTGCTGATCCCGTCCGCTCTCGAAGCGGTGAAACAGTGGGTATACCAGCCGACCTTGCTCAACGGCGAGCCGGTCGAGGTATCGACTCAGATCGACGTGAACTTCACGTTGAGCCAGTAACCAACAGCAGGTCAGGTTGCGCCGTTAAGAAGACCCGGTGCGTGAACAACTCGCCGGGCAGACAGACAAAGTACAAATCAACTCGCAGGAGAAACGAAACCTATGCTTTTGCAATTGCAAGTATGGTCGCTGTATTTGCTTCAGGAAGGCGGCAGCACCGTTAGTTGGGATCCCGCATCCCTCTGGAGACAGATGGGCCCACTGGCGAAAGCCGTCGTGGTCGGCCTGTTCATCATGTCTGCATATTCCATCGGCGTCATGATCGATCGCCTGATGGCCTATAGCGCGGCCCGCAAACAGTCGCGCCAGTTCGCTCCGGCGGTTGCCGGCGCCCTGCGTGAAGGCAAGTTGGACGAAGCCGTAAAGATTGCCGACCGCTTCAAGAAGAGCCACCTCGCGAAGGTGGTTGTGGCTGGCCTGCAGGAATTCCAGGCGCACCAGATCAGCTCGGAAATCCCGGGTGAGGAAATCGAGGCGTCCAAACGAGCTCTCGAACGCGCCGAAGCCATTGTGCACGCTGAACTGAAGCGTGGCGTCAGCGCCCTGGCGACCATCGGTTCGACCGCCCCGTTCGTGGGTCTGTTCGGTACCGTCGTCGGCATCATCAACGCGTTCAAAGGTATTTCGAACGAGAAGTCAACTGGTCTCGGAGCGGTCGCCGGCGGTATTTCGGAAGCGCTGGTAACCACCGCTATCGGTCTGTTCGTGGCTATTCCCGCCGTCTGGATGTTCAACTTCTTTACCAATAAGATTGAATCTTTCGACGTCGAAATGGGCAACTCCTCGAGCGAACTGATCGATTACTTCCTGAAGCGCTCGCAGCGCGCCCGTAAGTAAGCTGTTAGTCGAAGCGAGACTTCAATAGGATTACCGTCGAGTTGATTTGCGGGGAGCCCGGCAGGGCTCCCCGGACTATCGCGGCAATCCGGGGAGAAAGATAATGACCGGAGAGAAGAAGAAGTTTAAGGCGCCACCGCCCGTCGCCGACATCAACGTCACACCCATGGTGGACGTGATGCTGGTCATGTTGATCATCTTCATGGTCATCACGCCCATGTTGTCCAAGGGCGTATCGGTGGATATGGCGAAAACCAAGAACCCGATTGCGATGCAAGCCGCGGATAAGAGCGACGCCATCGTATGCGCCATCACTCGTGACGGCAAAACCTGGCTCGGCACCACGCAGACCAATCCCGAAGACATGCCGGCAAAGGTCAAAGATATGTTGACCAACCGCTTGGATCATACTGTTTTCGTGAAGGCCGATCAGCGTGCCCGGTATGAGCGCGTCGTCGATGTGGTGGATAACCTGCGCGCCGCCGGCGTTGACCAACTCGGTCTGCTGACGGAGCAAATTCAGGAAAAGGGTGCGCCCGCGCCGGGTGCCCCGGCAGAAGCGCCAGCCGCGAAGTAGCGAACAGTTTTCATCTAACTAAGGAGCAATCATTATGGGAATGGCAGTGGGCGGGGCCGGCGGCCCAAAAGCAGACATCAACATGACCCCCATGATCGACGTATTGCTCGTGCTGATCATTATTTTCATGGTCATCACGCCGCTCACGCCGAAGGGCCTGGAGGCGCTGGTTCCTCAGCCGCCACCCCCGAATTCTAAACCGAATCTTTCGGACCAGCGCACCGTGGTAATCACGATCGACGCCAATCACAACTACGCCGTTAATAGTGAAGGGATCGATGAAAGCCGCCTCGGCTTTCGCCTGGAAGAGATCTTCAAGACCCGCGCGGAACGTGTCGTGTTCGTTAAAGCCGAACCCTCCTTGGATTTCATGTGGGTTGCAAAGGCCATCGATATCGCTCACGGAGCCGGCATCGATAAGGTCGGCCTGATGACCGCGAAGGTGGAGGCAGGACAATAATATGCGCAAGGTGATGTTGATTCTGGTCGTGGCCGCGTTGGCGGTTCTCGGCTCAAGCTGCAACAAGCTCAAAGCGCGCGACCATCTCAATAAGGGCGTGCAGGCGTTCACCGCCGCCCAATATCCGGACGCGATCGAGCACTTCAAAGCTGCCGTCGAACTCGATCCCGGATTCGCTTCCGCCCGGCTCTATCTGGCGATTGCGTACATGCAGCAGTGGATCCCCGGCGCCGATTCTCCCGAAAACAACAAGATGGCGCAGGCGGCTCTGGATCAGTTTATGAAGGTGTTGGAACAGGATCCCAAGAACACCACCGCCATGGCTTCCATCGCTTCTTTGAACCTGAACCAGAAGAAGTGGGATGAAGCGCAGCAGTGGTACGAAAAGCTGATCGCGGTTGATCCCGCCAGCGCGGATTCCTACTACAGCATGGGCTTTATCGCGTGGTCGAAGTGGTATCCGGAATACGGTAAGGCGCGCGCCGGTCTCGGCATGAAGCAGGAAGATCCGGGCCCGATCAAAGATAAGAAGGTGAAGGAAGAATTGAAGGCGAAGTTTGGTCCCGTGATCGATGGCGGTCTCGCCGCTCTCGACAAGGCTCTCCAGATCAACCCCGATTACGACGACGCCATGGCCTACGAGAATCTCCTGATCCGCGAAAAGGCCGACCTCGCCGATAACAAAGAAGATTACGAAAAGCAGACCAAGGTCGCTGACGATTGGGTTCAGCGCGCCCTGGCAACCAAGAAGAAGAAGGCTGAAGCCAAGAATAAGACCGGCGGCAGCATCGTGATGGATCCCAACGCGAAGTAGTATTTCTCGTTGACTACCAGTCTCATGGGGAGCGGGTTAAACCGCTCCCCATTTGTTTTTTTGACGCCCCTGCTACAATCGAATTAGCGTGTTCCCCGAGTCCACCAGTCCTTCCGATTCCGACCCCGTACCCATAGCGCGGCTTGCCGATCCCGTGGAGCAGTTGTACCAGGAGTTGGAGGCGAAGATCCGCGAGTACCGCCCGAAAGATGACCTGACCGCGCTGGAAAAGGCCTTCCGTTTCGCCAGCAAATATCACGAGGGCCAGTTGCGCAGTTCCGGCGAGCCTTACATGGCGCATCCGGTCATGGTCGCGCACATTCTGGCGGACATGCGCATGGACGTGGTCGCGATGGAGACGGGACTTCTTCACGATGTAGTAGAGGATACGAGCGTCACCGTCGAGCAAGTGCGCAAGGAGTTTGGTCCCGAGGTCGCCCGCTGCGTGGACGGGGTCACCAAACTCAGCAAGCTCGATGTCTTTTCCGCCGAAGACCGGCAGGCTGAGAGCGTACGCAAGATGCTCCTCGCCATGGTCGAGGATATCCGCGTCATCCTGGTCAAACTCGCCGACCGCATCCATAACATGCGCACGCTGGGGTACCTGAGCCCGGAACGCAGGGAGCGGATTGCGCGCGAGACCATCGAGATCTACGCGCCCATCGCGCACCGGCTCGGCATGGGTAAAGTACGCGGTGAGCTTGAGGATCTCGCCTTCCAGCACCTGGAACCGGACGCCTATGAAGAGATCATGGGCGCGATCGAGAGCAAGCGCCACTCCAATGAGGAGTTTTTGGTCGAGATCCGCCAGACGGTGGAAAGCGAACTCCGTCGCGAGGGCATTCCCGCCCGCATCGATGGCCGCGTCAAACGCCCTTATTCGGTGTTTCAGAAACTGCGCCGGCAGAAGATTTCGCTCGACCAGGTCTATGACCTCATGGCGCTCCGCATCCTCACCGATTCGGTGAAGAACTGCTATGCAGCGCTGGGCGTGATCCACAACAAGTGGCGCCCCATCCCGGGACGGATCAAGGATTTCATCGCCATTCCCCGGCCGAACCTCTATCAATCCCTGCATACCAGCGTGGTCGGCCCGCACGGGCAGACTTTCGAAGTGCAGATCCGCACCGAGGAGATGCACCGCATCGCCGAAGAGGGCATCGCCGCGCACTGGAAGTACAAAGAGGGCCGCAAGGGGCCCGCCGCGGACGATCAGCGCATCGCCTGGCTCCGCCACCTGGTGGAGTGGCAGCGCGATGTGCAGGACCCCGGGGAGTTCATGTCCACCCTGAAGGTGGATCTCTATCCCGAGGAAGTGTATACGTTCACGCCGCGCGGCAAGGTCATTGTGCTGCCGCGTGACGCCACTCCGATCGATTTCGCCTACGCGATTCACTCCGATGTGGGCAGCACCTGCGTCGGCGCCAAGGTCAACAGCCGCATCGTGCCGCTGCGCTCCACGTTGAAGAACGGGGACATCGTGGAGATCATGACCCAGGCCAGCCACGAGCCCAGTAAAGACTGGCTGGCGTTCGTCAAGACCTCGCGCGCGCGCAACAAGATCAAGCATCTGATCAACGCGGGCGAGCGCGTCAAGGCGATCGAAATCGGGCAGAAGTACCTGGAAAAAGAAGCCCGCCGCCTCGGTGTGCAGTTGAGCAAGGTGACCAAGGCGGATATGGAGCGCGTCTCCGCCGAGTACGGACTCAGCAAGATGGAGGACCTGCATGCCGCGCTCGGCTACGGCAAGTTCTCCGCCCGTCAGGTGCTGGCCAAGATCGCGCCCGGCGTAGTGAAAGAGGAAGAGCCGGAAATCCCGCGACCTTACGTTGCGGAGGCGCCAACGCCCGCTGGAGCGCCCGGAACCGCGCGCGGCAAGGATGGCGATGGCGTCATCAAGGTGCGCGGTGTGGACGACCTGATGGTCTACCGCGCCAAGTGCTGCAACCCGATCCGCGGTGAAGCGATCGTCGGCTATGTGACGCGCGGCAAAGGCGTCGCCGTCCACTCCAAGGCTTGCCCCAACGTGCAGAACCTGATGTACGATGTGGAGCGCAAGATCGAAGTGGAGTGGGCGCGCGCGGCGGAAGATTCGTTCCCGGTGCGGATCATCGTGCATACCGACGATCGCCCCGGCATGCTCAATCAACTCACCAGTGTGCTCTCGGCGGAGAATACCAATATCCGCAGCCTCGAGGCCAAGACCGAAACCGATCACGATGGCGGCGTGGTCGAAATGACCGTCGATGTGCGGGACAAGAAGCAGCTGGAAAAACTAGTTGCCACCATGCGCCGCATCTCCGGCGTGCGCGATGTCGAACGCCTCTTCCACTAAACGTTACTGCGATTCACGTTATTTCAATCCACCATGCCCATTTCCACCGACCCCGAACACATCGCCATCTCGAAATCGAAGGGAATTAAAATCGATTGGAAGGATGGCCATCATAGCGATTACGGGCTGACGTTCCTGCGCGACAAATGCCCGTGTGCCACCTGTACCGGCGCGCACGGAACGCCCCCGCGCGAACCCGAAGCGGCGAACCCGTTTCCGATGTTCAAGCCCGCGTTGAAGATGCTGGGTGTGGAGCCGGTGGGCAACTACGCGATCCGAATTGAATGGAGCGATGGCCACAACTCCGGTATCTACTCCTACGATCATTTCCGCCGCATCTGCCAGTGCGAAGAGTGTAGAGCGGCAGCACAATCCTAGCCCGGTTCGACGTCAGCCGCCGGGAGTGTTCAGGGAGCGGCGACGAACCCCGCCGCTCCCCATGCATCTGAACTAGCTGGCCAGTTGCCGCAGCACGTACGGCAGAATTCCGCCGCTGCGGTAGTACTCCACTTCCTGCGGAGTATCCACTCTGACGATTGCTTTGAACGCGATCGCGCTGCCGTCCGCCTTCACCGCGCGGACCGCAGCTTCCTTTGGCCCACCCGTGAGTGAACTGGAGACGCCCTCAATGTGGAAGCTCTCCGCGCCCGTCAGACCCAGGCTGGCAGCGTTCTCGCCCGCCTGGAATTGCAGCGGCAATACGCCCATGCCCACCAGGTTGGAGCGGTGGATGCGCTCGAAGCTCTCCGCGATCACGGCCTTTACGCCGAGCAGCATCACACCTTTCGCCGCCCAATCGCGCGACGAACCGGAGCCGTATTCCTTGCCTGCCAGGATGAGGAGCGGCACCCCGTCCTGCTGATATTTCAGCGAGGCGTCGTAGATGTACATCTGCTCGCCGTCCGGCAGATGGCGCGTCCAGCCGCCTTCGGTTCCGGGCGCGAGTTGATTGCGCAGGCGGATGTTGGCCAGCGTGCCGCGCACCATGACTTCATGGTTGCCGCGCCGTGCTCCGTAAGAGTTGAAATCCGCCGGCTTCACGCCCTGCGCGATCAGGTACTTTCCAGCCGGGGTCTCCTTCGGAATCGAGCCCGCGGGCGAGATGTGATCCGTGGTGACCGAATCGCCCAGCATCGCCAGCGCCCGCATTTCATGGAAGTCCTGAATCGGTGCGGTGGGGTCCACCATGGCGTCGAAGTATGGCGGCTTCTTGATGTAGGTGGAGGTCTCATCCCACTGATAAATGCCGCCCGTGGGAACCTTCAGTCCCTGCCAGTTCTTGTCGCCGTCGAACGCGTGGGCGTACTCGTGGGCGAACATCTCGCGCGTAACCGAGTTCTTCACCGTGCTGGCCACCTCTTCGGTGGTCGGCCAGATGTCGCGCAGGTAGACCGGTTGTCCGTCCGAGCCGGTGCCGAGCGGATCCTTCTCCAGATCAATATCCATCGTCCCGGCCAGCGCATACGCGACCACCAGCGGCGGCGAGGCCAGATAATTCGCCTTGATGAGGGGATTGATGCGGCCTTCGAAGTTGCGGTTGCCGCTGAGTACGGCCGCGACTACCAGGTTCTCCTTCTGCACGGCCTCCGTCACCGCATCGGGCAGCGGACCGCTGTTGCCGATGCAGGTGGTGCAGCCGAAACCGACCAGGTTGAATTTGAGCGCTTCGAGGTAGGGGATCAGGCCAGCCGCGGCGTAATAGTCCATCACTACTTTCGAGCCGGGAGCGAGGCTCGGCTTGACCCACGGCTTTACGGTGAGGCCACGTTCCACGGCCTTCTTCGCCACCAGGCCCGCAGCCAGCATCACGCTCGGGTTAGAGGTGTTGGTGCAACTCGTGATCGCCGCGATCACTACGGCTCCGTGGCCCAGCGTGTCGGGCGCCGGTGCGGTGATGTTGGGGAACGCGGTGTGGAAGTTCTGCTTCACGCCCGCCAGTTCCACGCGGTCTTGCGGCCGCTTCGGGCCGGCCATGGAGGGCGTCACGGTGGCGAGATCGAGTTCCAGTGTGTCCGCGAAGACCGGGTCCGGTGTGGCATCCGTGCGGAACAGGCCCTGCTCCTTGGTGTAGGCTTCGACCAGGTCCACCAGGCTCGCATCGCGATTGGTGAAGCGGAGGAAGTCCAGCGTCTCCTGATCCACCGGGAAGAAGCCCATAGTGGCGCCGTATTCCGGAGCCATGTTGGCGACGGTGGAGCGGTCGGGCAGGCTCAAGGCGCTCAACCCCGCGCCGTAGAACTCCACGAACTTTCCGACCACGCCCTTCTTGCGCAGCATCTGCGTTACGGTCAGCACCAGATCCGTCGCGGTGCAGCCTTCTTTCAAGCGTCCGGTCAGCTTGAAGCCGACTACCGGCGGCAGCAGCATGGAGACTGGCTGTCCCAGCATGCAGGCTTCGGCCTCGATGCCGCCTACGCCCCAGCCCAGCACGCCGAGGCCGTTGATCATAGTGGTATGCGAATCCGTGCCGACCACCGAATCGGGATAGGCCACGCCCCCGGCATTGCGGAAGACCACTGGCGCAAGGTACTCCACATTGACCTGATGGACGATGCCCGTGTCCGGCGGTACCACGCGGAAGTTCTGGAAGGCGGTCTGGCCCCAGCGCAACAGAATATAGCGCTCGCGATTGCGTTCAAATTCCAGCATCGCGTTCAGGTCGAAGGAGTCCTTGGTGCCGAAATGGTCCACCTGCACCGAGTGGTCGATCACGAGGTCGGCCGGCATCAGCGGGTTGGCGCGTTTCGGGTCGGACCCCATGGCGGCTAGCGCATCGCGCATCGCAGCGAGATCCACCACGCACGGGACGCCCGTGAAATCTTGCAGCAGCACGCGTGCAGGCATAAAGCTGATCTCTTTCGCGCCGGCTCCTTCGCCGCGGGCGACGGTCTCCACATCCTGTTGCGAGACTCGCTTGCCGTCTTCGTTGCGCAAGAGATTCTCGAGCAGAATCCGAATCGAGAAGGGCAATTGCCCGACGTTTCCAATGCCCAGTTCCGCAAGCCGCGCCAGGCGAAAATAATCGTATTCCGTGGTTCCTACGCGCAGTTTTGCCGCCGCGCCAAAGCTGTTTTTTGCCATTAGTTTGATTATAAAGCTTGCTGGCCTCTGGCGCAGGAAGGAAAGGTTTAGGTGGATTCCCCTAAAGTTTTGGCCTTACTTTGCCGATCAGAAGTACGTGTCCATTTATGCCGCATCGAAGGAGCGTTCCTTTGAAGACGTACGCACCATGCTGGGGAATCTGGTGCGAAATTTTGAAGCGGATGCCAACGCCAGCCGGAAACAGATCCGGGACATCTTGGATAATGACCGGGAACTCTTCTTCACCAGTTCGATAGAGATCTTGAAATCCTCTCCGGATTCGCGCGGAGTCCAATTCCTGGTAGCGTTGCTGGCAGCCAATGGGATGCTGCTGCAATCGCTGTGCGATCCCTCGCTCAGCAAGGAAGATGCCTTGAGCCTGGGGCGCGCCGCGCGTCGGGTGGACCCGATGGTGGACGCCACGCTCGCACGCGACCTTGCCGATAGCGCTGTGGGTTCGGGAAGCACCGTCATCGCAGATCCGGCCCGGGTGATGGATATTCTGAGCGAAATCGGGGATCCGAGCCGCATCATGGGCTCTTTGATGCGGATGATGCGTCACCCCAACCCGTATCTTCGTTCCAAGGCCGTGAAGATGATCGGGCGGGGCACACGCAGCGTCAAGTGGGTCATGGGTCGCCTGAGCGAAGCCGATCCGCGCGTGCGCGCCAATGCAGTCGAGTCCCTCTGGGGATTGGAAACGCCGGAAGCGCGCGCGTTACTGAACTTTGCCACCAACGACGCCGATAACCGCGTAGTCGGCAACGCCCTTCTCGGGCTCTATCACATGGGGGAAGCCTCGGTGCTTTCGGATGTGATCCGTTTGGCCGTGAATGAGGCTGCGCCCTTCCGCGCCTCTGCCGCGTGGGTGATGGGCGAGACCGCCGATCTGCGCTTCAGCGAAGCCCTGCGCCGCATGATCAGCGAGCCGGATGCGACCGTACGCAAGCGCGCTTTCGCTTCACTGGGGCGGCTCAAGGCCGCCAGCGCGATTCCCGCGATCGGTCCGGAGTGGCACGTGGCCGGCCGCATGTTGCCGGGGGAGAGCCTGAAAGGAACGCGCCGGATCATGGTGGCGGTGGCCTCCGACGAGTCCAAAGAACCGCCGAAGGTGGCGCCGCTGCAGT
>CAIRBY010000787.1 GCA_903876865.1 uncultured Acidobacteriia bacterium | reverse complement strand
TGGGTGGTGGCGGTATCGGCGTGCTCGATCTGGATGCGCTCCAGCGGCACGCCCAACTCTTCGGAGACCACCATCGCCATGACGGTCTTGGTGCCGGTGCCGAGATCTGCCGCGCCCATGTTGAGATTGGCGCTGCCATCGGGATAGAAGCGCACGATCGCGGTGGAGGGCGGACGTCCCGCCGAGCCCCACATGCCGGCGGCCATGCCAACGCCGCGCACGATCGGGCCGGTTGGCTTCGCCTTCTGTCGGGCCTGGGCCCAGCCGAAGGCTTTGGCGCCCTCGGTGAGACACTGTGGCAAGCCGTTCGAGGTGTACGGTTTGTTCTGCTCGATCTGGGATAACAGGGAGACGTTTTTGAGACGGAGGTCCACCGGGTCCATGCCGATTTTCGCGGCGAGAGAATCCATCATCTGCTCCAGCGCCCAGTTGCCTTGTGGGAAACCGGGAGCACGAAACGCGCGCGCCTGCCCCGCGTGGATCATGACGGATTCTTCGAAGACGCGCACGTTGGCGCACTTGTAGAGGTCCTGAAACTGGTAGCCAGCCGAGCTGCCGGTAGGGTATGCGCCCACCTCGCCCATTCCGGTGAGTTGCAGGGCCGTGAGGGAGCCATCTTTCTTCACGCCGGCTTTGACCTTCATGATGTGCGCGGGACGGTTGCCCACGCAGAGGTAGGTCTCTTCCCGGGTGAGGAAGAGTTTGACCGGGCGCTGCGTCATCTTCGCCAACTGCGCCGCGATCACGGTGTATTTGCTGAGGCCCAACTTGGCGCCGAAGCCGCCGCCCATGTAGTGGCCGATCACACGCACCTTGCTGAGGGGCATGTGGAGCACACCGGCGAGCGCAGCCTGCACGGCGAAGACGCCCTGCGTGGTGTCCCACACGGTGAGTCCATCGCCATCCCACTTCGCGACGGAACCGAACGATTCCATGGGGGTGTGGATCTCGCAAGGCGTGCGATAGGTCTCTTCGAGCACGACATCGGCCTCGGCGAAGCCCTTGTCGATATCGCCGCGATTGATGGGGCTGGGCTGGCCGACGACGTTGCCGGTCTCATGCACCTGGGGCGCGCCCGGTTTGCGCGCGTCTTCCATGTTGGTGACGGAGGGCAGCTTCTGGTACTGCACCTGGATGGCGCGGACGGCGTCCCACGCCTGGTGCAGGTTCTCCGCGGCGACCACGGCGACCTCTTCGCCTTCGTGGCGGCAGTGCGGGTCGAAGAGCCGGCTTACGGGGCGGCCGCCCTGCATTCCGTACCAGGAGATATTGGCTTCGGGATCGGCATTGGTGAGGATCGCGCGCACACCCGGCATTTTTTTCGCCGCGGCACAATCCACCTTCTGCACCATGGCATGCGCGTGCGGGCAGCGCAGGGTGGCGGCGTAGAGCATCTCAGGCAGTTCCAAATCCAGCGTGTAGATTGCCTGGCCGCTCAAACGTTCGAACGCGTCGACGCGCGGAATGGGCTTGCCTACGATCCTGGTTTCGCCCCAGGGTTGAGGATTGGTATCCGGCATGGCTTATTTCCCCGCTCTTTTCATCTTGGCGGCGCGATCCGCCGCTTTGAAAATGTGCGCGTACGCTCCGCAGCGGCAGAGATTGCCGCTGACGCCCTCGCGGATCTCTTCGATGGTGGGGTCGGCGTGTTTGCGCAACAGGCCTTCGACATTGACGATCTGCCCCGGCGTGCAGTAGCCGCACTGGTAGGCGTCTTCCTCGCGGAAGGCCTCCTGCACTGTGCCGAGTTCGCTGCCGTGGAGCAGCCCTTCGATGGTGGTGACCTGCCTGCCCGCGGCTTCCAGCGCCAGAGTCATGCAGGAGTAGCGGCTGGCGCCATCGATGAGTACGGTGCAGGCGCCGCACTCGCCGCGTTCGCAGCCCGGCTTGGTGCCGGTGAGGCCGAGGCGGTCCCGCAACACGTGGATCAGGGTCCAGCGAGGCTCGACCATCAGCGTGTGGGTTTCGCCGTTCACGCTGAGGGTCATCTTGACCAGATTGCCTTCGACAATCTCCTGCGCCTGAGCGTCTTCGGGCGTGGAGAGAAGCGCGACCTCAGTGGCGCCAACGGCCACGGTCACGGTGTTGAAGAAATTCCTCCGGCTCAGTCCCCCGGATTGCTGCTGATCACCTTCTGGCTTATCCATAAAGTCACTCTCGTACAGGTGCGGAACGCGGCTCATACAGGCCCTCTGGCGGCGCCCGGGAGCTTCACAACGCTAATTTCAGATTATGATATCCGCTTCTCTATTTAGCACATTGCACGGGCGAGCGCTTCGGCCGGGGCTGCCTGTTACCTCGCGAGCCAGAGGAGCGGTGTGAGCCCGGCCACGGCCAGCGCGGCCAACAGGGTGAGGCTCAGGAGACCGGTCTGGCGGCCACTCAGGGAATACGCATAGATTCCCTTGACCAGGTTGTTGCTGGCGGCGGCAATCAGGATCGCGACCGCCGCAACCGCGGTGGACGCGCCGCCACCGGCTGCCTGGGTCGTGGCTGCCTGGGTCGTGGCTGCCTGAGTCATGCCCATGATGAAGGGGTCCACGTCCGTCACGCCCATGAGTGCGGCGAGCGAATAGACGCCGGCATTGCCGAGATACGTCACCACCAGGTGCGTGACCAGCACCATGGCGACGAAGAGCGCGGCGAACCCGAGGGCGGAGCGCAACTCCAGCGGGTTGGTGGGTTCGAACTCACGCTCCACCTCTCCGGTGAGGGCATCGGGAAGCCGGCTCCACAGCCATCCGCCCACGATGCTGGCGGCGGCGAGAATCAGGAACGGCACGCCGAGCAGCGAAATCAGGTTGCGGTTGAAGATGGTCACCAGCGCGGCGAGGCGCAGGTACATCATGCCGGAAGTGACGAGCGTGACGCCGGAGAAGAGGTGCGGACGGTTTTCGCGCCGGGCGCGCCGGGCCAACACCAGCGTGGTCACTGTGGAGGAGTAGGCGCCGCCGAGGAGCGCGGAGAGGACCACGCCGCCTTGTCCGCGGGTGAGCTTCTGGATCACGTAACTGCCGTAGGAGACGGTGCTCACGGCGACCACCACGAGCCAGGCTTTGGCGGGATTGATGGCGAAGGGTCCAAATTCGCGATTCGGGAGCACCGGCAGAATCACGGCGGTGAGGAGCAGGAACTTGGTGAAGGTGAGAATTTCGTCCGGGGCGATCCGCTTGGTGAGACCTTCCAGCGCCCCCTTCAATTCGAGCAGCAGCATGCTGGCCACGGTGAGCGTGGTGGCAATCCAGAACTCTTCGCGATAGACCAGCGCGGCGGCCACGTAGGTGGTGAGAGCGGACATCTCCGAAGTCACGCCCGCCGACGTGGCGGATTGCAGCTTGTTGCGATAGGAGAGCATGAGGAAGCCCGCCACTACGGCGAACCCCAGCAGTACGGGCAAAATCTCTCCCTCGGCCAGGAAGGAGACGCCATAGGCGATGAGGCCGATCAAGGGATAGGTGCGTACGCCGCCGAAGGAAAACTGCGCGGTGCCGGCATGGCGCTCCTCGCGTTCGAGGCCGGTCAGAAAGGCGAGAAAGAGCACCAGCAGGATCTTCACGCCTTCGGGCGGCAATAGACGATAGAGGTCAGTCAGCACAAATCAGTACAAGCATATCCGATTCCGCCGGCGGTGATGGTGAGAAGCGGAGCGTTATGGATCGAACTTCCTGATAGAGTGGATCTGATATTCATAGCGACCGCTCTCATGACTCCACAGATGACACCACAACAGGCCGCCGAACAGCTCGGCATTGCATTCGAAAAGCAGACTCCCGGTTATCTGAACCTGTGCATCCGGTCGGGGAAGCAACTCATCACTTCCGGGCACGTGAGCACGCTCAAAGGCAAGTTGGGCGCGGGGCTCAGCACCGAGGAGGGGTACGCCGCCGCGCGCGATTGCGCCGCGAAGATCCTCAACTCCGTCTGGAACACGCACGGGACGCTGGATGGATTGCGCGTGATCAAGCTGCTGGGCTGCGTGAACTCCGCTCCCGAGTTCATTGAGCATCACCTGGTGATCAACGGCGCGAGCGACCTGCTGCACCAGATCTTCGGCAAGGCGGGCGACGGCTTCCACGCACGCTCGGCGGTAGGCTTCGCCTCGCTGCCCACCGGCGTGGCGGTAGAGGTG
>CAIRBY010000786.1 GCA_903876865.1 uncultured Acidobacteriia bacterium | reverse complement strand
CCGGACTCACCCTGCTGGTGGTCGCCCGCAAGCCCGGTTCGCCCGGCTCGCCCGAAGCCCTCCACCAGGCGGAGACCGTTCGCGATGCCCGCTGACCCGTTGTCGCCTCCAGTACCGCCACCAACACCCGCCCCGCAGCCAGCACCCGCGACACAGCCAGCACCCCTGCCCCGCCGCGCCGTCTTCTTCGATCGTGACGGCACCCTCATGGAAGACGCCCACTACTGCGCCGACCCGGCCCTGGTCCGCGTCTTCCCCGGCGTGCCCGAGGCCTTGCAGCGCCTGCGCGCCGCCGGCTTCGCCATCTTCATCGTCACCAATCAGAGCGGAATCGGCCGCGGCCTGCTGACCACCGCCCAATACCACGCCGTCGCCGGGGAGTTCCTCCGCCAGGCTGGCCGTGACTCCATCGACGCCTCTTACTTCTGCCCCGATGCCCCCGGCGTCCCCTCCGCGTGCCGCAAACCGGAAATCGGCATGGTGCGCCGCGCCGCCGCCGACTACGCGCTCGATCTCGGAGCATCCTACTTCGTCGGCGATAAGTCCGCCGACGTGGAGTGCGGCCGCCGCGCCGGCATGCGCACCATCCTCGTCCTCACCGGCTACGGCCCCGAGCAGCAGTGTTCCCCGGACCTGACCTGCGCCGACGCGCTTGCTGCCATCGATAGTATTCTCTCCGAAGCCGCGCAGCGCTAGGATAGATGGCGATGAAGAAATCGGCCCAAGTGACGCTGACTGTGGTCGCGGCCATGGCCCTGGCCTCCTGCGGACGCTCCCGCCGCGAACCCTGCGACCGCGTCGGCTTCGACGAACTCGCCTGCCGTGAGGCGGTGCAACAGGGCGGTTACTATTGGGGCGGCTCCTGGTACCCCATGATGTACCAGTATCCGTATCCCTACTACTACGACACCTACCGCACCTATGTCTCGAGTGGCGGCCGCGTCTACTCCGCCCCCTCCGGAACCTACGCGCGTCCCGCCGGCGCCGCGCCGGCAGGCAGCGTGCAGCGGGGCGGCTTCGGATCCATCGGCGCCGGCCACTCGGCCGGGTCGGGCGGGGGAGCGGGGGAATAATGCGCAGAATCGCAGCCACACCACGGCCCAATTGGGAAGCCAAAGTCGAATCCGCCGGGCTCACCTGGCACACCGGCGAACAGCCCTACTGGAACGAGTCCGCCTTCTACGAGTTCACCTCCCAGGAAGTGGATACGCTCGAGGCCGCCACCAACGAGTTGGAGAAGATGACGCTCGCCGCCGCGCAGCACATCATCGATAACAAGCTCTACTCCCGCATGGGCATTCCCGAACTCGCCGTGCCCCTGATCGAAAGCTCCTGGGAAGCCGAACCGCCCTCGCTCTATGGCCGCTTTGACCTGGCCTATGACGGCGTGCATCCGCCCAAGCTCCTCGAATACAATGCCGATACCCCCACCTCCCTGCTCGAAGCCGCCGTGGTGCAGTGGTATTGGCTGCAGGAGTGCTTCCCCCAGCGAGATCAGTTCAACTCGCTCCATGAACGCCTGATCGCCCTCTGGAAGGAACTCGCCGGCTACTTTCCCGGCCGCCGCATCGATTTCTGCTCCATGGACGACGCCGAAGACGGCATGACCGTGACCTATCTCCAGGACACCGCGCAGCAGGCCGGACTCGATGCCTCGATCTTCCCCATCGATGAAATCGGATGGGATGGCAATAGCTTCGTCGGTCCCGGCGATCAGCCCCTCGGCGCCGTCTTCAAGCTCTACCCGTGGGAGTGGATGGTGCGCGAACAGTTCGGCCCCTACCTCGCCAAGGCCGATACCCTGTGGATCGAGCCCGCCTGGAAAATGCTCCTCTCCAATAAGGGGATCCTTCCCGTCTTGTGGCAACTCTACCCGCGCCACCCGCTGCTGCTCGAAGCCAGCTTCGATGGGCCCGGCCTCATGATGGCCTGGGCCAAGAAGCCTCTGCTAGGCCGTGAGGGCGCCAATATCCTGCTGCATCAGCCCGGCAAAGATGTCGAGACCCCCGGCGATTACGGCGAAGAGGGCTTCATCTTCCAGGCCATGGCGCCGCTCAAGAGCTTTGAGTCCATGTATCCCGTGATCGGCAGCTGGCTCATCGGCCACGAGGAAGGCAATGCCGCCGGCGGCATCGGCATCCGCGAATCGGACACGCCCATCACCACCAATACCAGCCGCTTCGTGCCGCACCTCTTCGGTTAACTTAGCGTTCGCTTAACTGAGCGCTTCCCGCGCACCTTCTTACCCCATGAAATCGAACAGGGAGGTGTGCGGCATCTTGGCCTGCATCTGAAAGGCCGCCTGCATCTCCGTGGTCCCCTGCGTCACCGCCAGCGCGGCGGCCGTAATGTCGGCGTCCTGCTTCTGGCTCAATTCGGTTTTCAGCTGCACATCGTAGTTGGAGCTGTAATTGGTCGCGTCCGTGATCCGGTTCTCCACGCTCCCGTAGAACGCCTGCGCCGTATTCAATCGCGTCGCCGCCAGTTGGATCGAGGAACTGGCAGCCGTAATCTGCGCCGTATTGTTGGCCAGTAGGCCCAGTCGCAGGTTGTTGAGCGCGGCGAAGACGTTGTCCGCTGCCGTGGTGCCGTCCGCGTTCTGCGTGTCGAAGATCTGCTGCGCATTCTGCGATACCGAAAACGAGCCGCCCGACGAGTTCTCCACCTGCCGCGTCGCCGCCGAATTGGTCAGCTGCGTGACGCCGTTGGCGGATGCCAGCGAAAAGGCATATGGCGGCGAAGAATCCTGATCCCCGCCGAAAATGTAGCGCCCCTGCACCGTGGTCGCGCTGATGTTGACCATCTGCTCCTGAATCGATTGGATCTCCGCGGCGATGCTCTGCCGCCCTGTCGCATCCACCGTGAAATTGGAGCCCTGCGCCGCCAGTGTGGTGGCGCGGTCCATCAGTTGCGTAGCCGAGGAGAGCGCCCCATCGGCTGCGCTCGCATCGGCCTGCGCCACCGCCAGATTCTCCTGAATCTGCGAGTTGTGCGCCTGGTCCGTGCGCAGCTGCAGGATCGTATCGATCTGGTTGGGATCGTCCGAGGCCACATTGACCCGTTTGCCGCTCGAAGCCTCCATACTGGCGCTCTGCACGTTGAGCTGCAGGCGGTCCATGTTGGCCAGAAACGCCTGATTCGCGGGACTGAGATTACTGATCATAAAAGCACCTTACCGGCTGATTCCGCTCCCAGCCTGCTTCACGCGCCGGACAGCATGTTAATCGCCACGTTGGTGAGGTTGTCCAGCACCGTGAGGAACTTCGACGTGGCTTCGTAGGCGCGCTGAAATTGCATCAGGATCGTTGCCTCCTCGTCCAGCGACACGCCTTCGTACTGCTGCTGCAGCGTTTTGGCCTGGCTGACCAGCGATTGCTGCACTGCCTTTTCATTGGTCGCCGTACTCAATAGCCCGCCCACGCGGCCTGCCATCTGTCCGAAATACTGGCTGTAGCTCAGCCCGTTTACTTTATCGGCAGCCTGTAAGGGGCTGGCGAGCGCCGAAAGCGCGAGCGGCACGCCGTTAGAGACTTCGGGCGGTCCCGTCGAGATCGCGGCCAACTGGCTCGGCGTCACCGTGGGGTCTACCGCCAGTGACGCCGCTGCATTGGTCGCATTCGCCGCGTCATAAGTGAACAGCGCCACCCCCGGCACCGGCGGCGGACCGTCGCTGATATTGCCCGAGGTCAATAGCTGGTTCACCCGGTCGGCAAACTGCTTCGCCATCGTGTTCAGGCTGCCGCTCTGGTAGGCGTCCCCGGCCAGGGAAGGGATGACCTGGTTGCTCAGATCCAGCAGCGCGCCCAACTGCCCGCCCGTGGTCTGCGCCGTCACATCGGTGCCGTCCGAACTCTGGATTCGCACATTGGCGGGCGCATTCAGGTTGGTGGGCGGCGGGTTCTGCGGCTGGTACAGCGACGAACTGAGCTTGTACTGCTTGTCCCCGAGCAGCAGCGGCGTCTGCCCGTTCAGCATCAGGTTGACTGTGCCATCCGGTTGAAAGGTCGCCGTCACGTTTGCCAGGCTGGAGAGTTGATCCAGCGTGGAGTGCATCTGCGCGCTCAGGCCGGCATCGTTCTTGTTGCCCTCCATCGCGATCACGTTGTAGCCCTGCAACTGCCCCGCCAGCTGGTTGATCTGGTCCACGGTCTGGCTCACCTGTTGTTGCGCATTCCCCGCTTCCGCCGTCACCTGGTTGGCTGTCTGCTGAAAGGTCTGCGCCAGGGTGGTGGCATCCTGAATCACCGTCTGCCGCGCCGCCGCGTTGTCCGGTGTTGCACCCCAGGCCGAAAAGGCCTGCAGCAGGTTGTTGAGCGCCAGCGGAATCCCCTGATTGCCGGAGATGTCGAAGCTCGTCTGCAGCGCGCTCAAGGTATTGGTCATCTGTTGCTGATACCCGAGCCCGGTCTGCTGCGTGCGCACCGCCTGGTCCGCGTACTCATCGCGCGCCGAAACCATCTGCCCTACGCCGACCCCTCCCGTGGTGCCTGCCATGGGGTCGAAAGGCATCGCGTGGAGCTGCACCTCCTGCTTGGCGTAGCCCGGTGTGGAGGCGTTGGACACATTGTTCTGCGCCGTTTCGAGCACTTGCCCGTAGGCCTGCAGCGTATTGGCGGATGAGGTCAGCGAAGCCAGCAAGTTCGACATAAATTAACCTTCCACGCAGATCCGGCTCCCGTGCAGTACCGGCGCCGCTTCTCCGCGCGCCGTGTACCCGCCCGCCATCGTGCCCCGCACCCGCACCCAGTTCATGTGGAACTCCGCGGCGTGCTCCATCAGGCGTTGCGCCCGCGAAAAACTGCGGCGCACCCGCCACGCCTCTTCCAGGGCCATCGCGTCCCCCGCCGCCATCGCCCACCCGGATTCGCACCCGGCGAGGCTCCTGGCGGCGTCCCGGATCGCCTCCGTACCGCGCTCCATCGCCTGTGGAGTGGGCTGTGCCAGCAACTCGCAGGCCTGCTCCAACCGCCTCCGGATTGCCGTCAATTGCCCGGTCACTTCTTCCACCATCCGGCTCACCCTGTGACTCTCCCCGTGTGCCTGCTATCCCAACGCCGCCCCGAGACTCTCCTCGATGATGCCCCGGCTGGTAGCAAGGGAGTTCGGCGTGTAATTCCCGCTCTGGTACTGCGACGCCAGGCTCTGCACCCGCGTAGCCCGGCTCGTATCCGAACTCGCCAGGATCCGGGAGAGCGCTCCCAGCGCGCCGGAGAATTCCACGCTGTCACTGGCAGCGCCGCCATTCCCGGCCGGTTTTCCGCTGCCCGAGCCCCCCGCCTTCTGTAGCTCTTGCGCCCGCCCTGCTTCCGAAGCGGATGCTCCTGTGAGATTGCGATCGTAGATTTTCATAACTGCTCGTAAATCGTGCTGTATGCCATATCGTCGGAACTCCATCGGAACTTTAGGGCCCTCCTGTTTTTTTCAGAGAATTAGTACTACTCCTCTTCATCGTCGTGGGTATATGGTCCGCGCCTCGATT